>WFRA01000388.1 GCA_015486775.1 Kiritimatiellales bacterium
AATCCCTTCTCCAGGCCGCCAATCGGAATCTGGTTGGTGACGGATTCAAAATAGGGATCGGCAGCGGTGCTTCCCGTTTCCCATGCCGGATCGGCGGGGAACCAGGGAGCAAGCAGGTTGGTGCTTGCATTCAGGGCATAGGCCAACCCGCGCGCGGCGGAATCGAGTCGGCGGTTGTAGATATATTCCATGAAGTCCGGGGAAGTTCCAGCGGTTGGAAGAACCCTTTCCGCATCCGCGACGTTGGGGTTTCCGCCCAGGGCATATTCGACCAGATTGTCCATGCCGTCGGCATCGGGGTCGGCGAAACGGTCGGCATCGCCACCCGCAAGGCCGTGGCCCTCCGCCCACTTCGCAAAGGTTAGCTCGGCAAAAGAAAGCGCTTCGATGGCAAGGTCGTCGAACCGCATGTCGACAATGCCATCCGCCGAGGAGGAGTCGACATGGTTGCGCAGTTGGACAAAACGTTCAGTGCCGGTAAAGCCGACGGGGTAGGTTCCCAGGTCGAAATTCCCGGACGTTGCATCCGAATAGGTCAGCTGGACGGTGTTCGCCCCTTCGTCGAAGGTGGCGACGAGGGAATAGACGTTTCCAAGGATTGGATAGGGATCGGCAACCTGTGCGACGAGGGTCCCGTTGGTTCGGACTTCGCAGGTTCCGTCGGAAAAGAGGCTGAAGGCGAATCCGGAAGCGTCCGCCGGGTTTCCAACGGCAAAGCCGCTCCAGCCAACGTGGTCCACGCTGGCGAGCAGGAGCCCGCGATAACTGAGCGACCAAACCTTGCCGACCAGGTTCGCCTCGAAATCGGTGTCCAGATCGAGAATGGAATCGCCGCCGCCCCCTCCCGAGGTTTCGACCCTCGTCAGCACGGGATCGGGGAACGAGCCCACGGCGGCGGCCGGGCCGACAAGCGTCCGGCCACTGGAAAGCCCTAGCGTGTATGCGCTGGCCCGCCCTCCGGCCTGGCGCGCGGGCAACTCCGTATTGAGATTGTCCCAGACACTCGTTTCGGCATTGAAGGTGTCTTGAAAAATCACGCCGAAAGCCGACCCGGAAAAGCGGTAGTTGAAGCGGCCCAGGGGGGCTGCCTCGCCTTCGGTGTAGAAGTCGGCGATCTCGCCCGACTGGCTATAGTTGTCTAGCCACTTGAACTCCAGGTCGAGCGACTCCCCGCCGGAGGGGTCGACGAGGCTGCGCGGAACGGCGATCTCCAGTTCCGAACCGAAAACGGCAAACTGCACGTTGGTGACGGTTGCCCAGTTCCAGACATTGGAACTTTGCGAGAGGATGGCCAGTCCGTCGGCCGCGTAGCGATCCACCATCAAGTCGTAGCCCTCCCAGCCGGTCGCCTTGTTCCGATCGATGTCGATGAGCAGCTGCATCCAGTTTGGATCGGCGAAGGGGGTCAGTGGATCGGCGGTTTCTACATAGAAGTAAACAAACGAGGCATCGCGCGAGACCTTGGCGCGCACCACGTCGTTGCGGCCGGAGGAGTTGACGTAGTGGAGGCGCTGCCCGGGGTTGTCCGGATCGAGATATCCATATCCATCCCGCTGCTGGACATTGCCCTTGCTCGCCGCAAAGCCGGGGGTCACATCAGCCCAGTCGGCGAACGATCCATCGATGGAAACCGCATTTTCCGGCGAGGCGGCCGCCGGTTTTTCCATGCCCTTAAACTTCCGGATATTGGAAACCAGCTGGTAGTAGTAGTTGTCGCCGTGGCCGCCCTTCATCGGCTCGATATCGCGGCTGTATTCCGGGCTGAACTGGTCGGGGAAGGCGTTGGAAACCCCGCCCCACGTTTCGTAGCGCCCAACCACCCATTCGTTCCAGCCGGTGATGAATACCATATCGGGATCGACCGCCAGTGCGCGATCCCACTGCTCCTGGAAGTTGTAGCCGTAGAGATGGGAGTTGGTGGTGAGGTTGGCAAAGCCATCGGCGGCGGTATAGCTGCGGCCATGGATCAACTGCCCGTTCATGGCGGAGAGCCCGTTCAGTTGCTCCGACCAGTTTTGCGCCACGCCGACGGTCATCCATTCGTAGGTGCCGTCACCCTTGTCCACATAGCCGTTCTGGGGCGCGTTTTCCAGCCAGCCCCACTGGTCGTTCCGCGAGGGGCCGTTCTCGTAGCTCGGCTGTGCAGGGCGGAAGGTAAAGAAGTCCCGAATGGCATCGAGCTTTTCCTGCGGATAGGCGCCGTCGAGAAAATTGATTTCACTGTCATAGTCGCCGGACACCTGCGCCCCGTTAAAGTAGCTAACGATTCCCGCCGTCTCCTGAACCCACTTCCAAACCCCCACCTTCTCCGTCGGGCCGAAGAGCTCCCAGACATAGTCCCCTGCGGCGAGCGGGGCAAAGTTGAGGTTGAGATAGGCGTTGTCGGCAAAGTTGGTAAAGGTTCGGCTGGCCAGTGGCGACTGGGCCACGGAGGTGGCATAGTTGCTGTTCCACGCATACAGCGACAGGGTCAAGTTGCCGATACCGTTGCCCCAGCTTGGGCAGTGGGCATTGATTCCCCGGAAGCCCTCGGAGGTCGAAAACTTCATGCCGGCGGTCGTGCCGGATGTAATCTGCACAGGCACCTTCGAAGAGCCGCTGGTGAGCGGGGTATAGTTTCCGTCAAGCGCCTCCGGATAGGCCATGATGACCGGCTTGCCGCTCCACATGAACCACGACGCCTGGTATTTCCCGGTGCTGTACATGTCGTCGTACAGCTGCACCAAAGCATCCCGCGTGGTTTCCACCGCCCCAAAATTGAGCATGAAGGAAAACTGCGGCACCTTCACCCCATCGGCCCGCGCCTCGGCCATCACCTGGCCGACCGCGTCGTAGCCATCCTTCCAGGTCCAGGCGCCGTTCGTGGCATCGTAGAACAGCGCGTCCACACCCGCCGCGCCGAGCATTTCGAGCTGCTTGCGGATCACCCACTTGTCCCTGCCGTCGTAGTAGTCGAACAGCGGCTCGCCCCAGAAAAAAGAGCGCTGATCCGTGTACGGTGCCCACAGCGGATGGTTATAGTCGTTCACCATGGCCGGATCGGTGATGATTTTTCCAAGGTCGTAGGCTTTGTTTCCGACCGAGTGGCTGACATGCCACGTCCAGTAGAAAATTCCCACGGCCTTGCCGGGGCGGAGATCTCCCACCTCCTCGTAGGTCGGCAACGCGCGGCCCAGGCCATCGGTTGCGGGAAAATTCACCCCCGTGCTCCGCGCGCTTGCTCCGGCCATCGCGCCCATCAAAACGGCCAGCAGGCCCTGTGTCGTTTTTTTCATGTTCATCGCCTTGTCAAACCCTTGTTTTCCGAATTCGTGCAGATTGGCGAAAGCCAACCGGGATAGGGTTCGTATTTGTCCTTGAGCGGCCGGATGCGCAGATTGCGGAAGGTGACGGATCCTCCCTCCACAAAAAGGCGGATCCGATCGCCGCCTGCATTCCAAAACCGGGTGGTTACGGATCGGAACGCACCGATCTCGGCATCGAGGATGTCATGCCGGACGACCACATCTATCTTGAACGGCCTATCCAGTCCTTTTACCTCCTGAATGGCTGGCCCTTTGCCGATGCCTCCGCCGCTGTCGCCCATTTTTGAAAACCGAACCACTTTGCCCCCGGGCTCAAAAACCAACCGGCAATCGGTTTCATCATCCGCACGCAGTTCCAGCCCAAAAACGGTGGCGGCGGGTTCCGGAACGATTTCCGCTTCAAGACGGAAGTCGTTGGGAATGCCGGGCAACTCGAACACCTGCCGTTCTCCCTTGGCCGTCAGCCGGACACTGGCCGCCACCGGAAGCGGTTCGCCGCAGGCGGGAACCAGTTCAGGCACAAAGACGGTACCCAGATTCCCTTGTTCATCCTGAACCAACTCGCGCAGGATCGAGTTGCCGCCCCATCCACCGTCAGGAAGAAAGCCCGCGTAGATCCGGCGATTCTTGCCGAAAGCGCCGGTCTTCGGCACGGCCAACTGATCCACCCGCAGCGGGCTGTGCTCGGTCCATGGACCCGTCGCGTCTTTCGAACGCCAAAAGCCGCTGCCGCAAAGATAGTACCACCACCCGCCGAATTCAAAGATGTTCGGGCAGGTGGCCAGCCACCTCTCGGAGCTGATGAACGGCTTTTCCTGCTCGACCCAGGTTTCCAGGTTCTTCGATGTCAGATGCATCTGGGTGTTCAGCACACCGGGGGTCTTTAAGTAGCCGCCATCGCCCACCACCAACGCGCCGTTTTCCACCCGCGCACCACCGTACAGAAGGCCATCCGGAAAGTGGCCGGTCCTGTCGCGGGTGGAGCCGTCTTCGAAATCAAACCAGGCCAGCGGTTCCGGCCCGCCTTTGGCATCCGGTTTCAGCCCGGCCAGCTGTTCCGCACCGAGCGCGGTGCTGTAGAGCCGGGCATCCAGAATGCGCCCGCGCAAAAAGGAGCGTTCGGGCGGGCCGCTGTTCGCATGGCGCCGACCCATGATGATCGAGGAACCGGAGGGAAACGTCACCGGTGCTTTTATGGCATACCCGGCATAGACCTTTCCGTTGCGATAGAGCGTGCCCTTGTCCCCCTTGAAGGACAACGCCACCTGCACCACCTTTTTTGGCGCCGTCTCCAGCGGCCAGGCATCCTGCCGGATCGGCGTCCGTTGGAAGCGGTCGCTGCCCGGCATCCATTTTCGGGGAGTCCGCTCGCCGAACACCAGCGCGTCAAACTGGTTCGCGTCCGGATGCTCAAGGGTCAGGACGCTGCCGCCGCGCTGCTCCAGGTCGTCCAGCTCCACCCAGGCCACCAGGGTCTTGTCCCGTACCGGCTCGGTCCTCGACCGGCGCGCAGGGCCGGCCTTGACCATGTGAAAGGTACCATCGCCGGTTTGAAAAATTTCGCAATCCCCGCCATTCATGAAGGGATGGGGATGGGTTTTGGTGAAATGAATCCCATCCCGGCTTACTGCCCGCTGAATCCCGCCGTGCCCACCGCCATAGTGCGGCGAGGGGTAGAACCAGTTGTACTGCCCATCCCGGTAGGCCACCGCGCCGGTTCCGTTCCAGGCTTCCCACTGTTCGGTGACGGGAATGGTCACGGGATGGTGTATCCAGTTTTTCAGGTCTTTCGTCGATGCCTGCCAGATTTCGAGCCCGCCGTGGCCACCATCCCACTTGCTGTGCATGTTGCGGCGCAGGATCAGGTAGAACAGGCGGAAGGTTTGTTTTTCCTCGTCCCACCACGGGATCAGGTCGCCGGCCTTGCGGTTGTGGCCGCGCGGACGAAAATACTGCATGGACACACCCTCCTTGCCAAGGATGGCCAGCTCGCGCAACCGCACATGCTCCGTGCCGCCGCACAGGGACGCAATCTCGTCCGGGTTGAGCACCCGGTTCCAGACTGCGGCATGATCGATCAATCCGTTGAACCCGTCCCCGATAACAAACGGCAGCGTACGCTTGCGAGTCTCCCCGATGGGGAATTCCTCGTCCACAAGCACCCCGTCGATCCATAGTTCGAGCTTGGGGCCGGTCATCACCGCCACGATGTCGTGCCAATCGGTCGAGCCGATAAGCCCCACCGGGAAATAGATTTTCATCACGGCATTGAGCACATCCTGCTGCAGGGGATTCGGCCAGGTTTCCCGCGGTTGCAGGTCATGAATCCGATTCAAACGTGCGGAATCCGGTTCGCGCGCCCCCCAAAGCAGTTCGACCGCGGCGGAGCTGCCAGGCACAGACCTCGGCCCTCCGGGCTGGAACAGCCAGGAGGCGACGGTGGACACTTGAGTTCCCCTGAAAGCACGGTCGGTCATTGGTTTCTTCTTTCCATCCACAACACGCAACGCCACACCAACAGTTTTATCATCGCCTGCATCGCCCAGAAGCGTTCCCGACCAGATGCCGGACGGAACACGCAGCCGAATGGCCAGCGTCCAGTGTTTTGGGTCGAGCTTTGGGTCCACAATCAGCCGACCGCCTGCAAAGCGGGCAACCTTGCCGTCGCCGCCGCGGAACCGCGAGGCATCCCGGTCGGGGGGCTCCAGTGCTTCGCCAAGATGCACGTCCCCTTCGGCCTCCAGGCCCTCCTCGCTGTCCATGTGCCAAATGCAGGCCGCCTGCCTCATCGGATTTCCTGCCGAAAGGACACTCTCTACAGGCGGTTTTCCTGCTGTTCCTGCCACGATGGCCAACAGGCTTGCCACAATCGCTATAATGGTTGTCTTTTCCATCCTTCACCTTGTCAAAAAAACCAACCCTACGGAATTCGGCGGGTTCCTTTCTTGGACAAACTACCCTACCGCTCATTCAGAAACCATGATCCGCAGATAAAAAAATCCCCGCGCAGACGCGGGGATTTCGGATCTGCTTTTTCCTGCGAAAAAATCAGAGCACGAAACGCCTGCGGATCCACAGGATTCCACCGCCCACGAGGGCAAGCATCCCCAGCGTGGCCGGCTCCGGAATCGTCTCGATGGTCAGGTCGTCGACGCGCCAGTCAACAAGCCCCGCGCCGTTGGCACTGCCCACATTGTTTTTCAGCTCAACGAAGCGGCTAGTGTCCACGAAGTTGACGTTGTAGGTTCCAAGATCAACCGTTCCGGAAGTCCCGTCGACATAACTGATCTGGGCCGTTCCCGCGACTTCGTCGAAGGTGGTGGTGAGGTCGTAGACCTGTCCGGAAATAGCGTTCGGGATGAAGGGGGAACCCGCAAGAACTCCGTTCGTCCAGACCTGGGCGGCGCCACCCGAAAAAATATTGATGCCCAGCGCGGTTCCGGCATCGATGGGAGTGTTCGCCGGATTGCCCACCGAAAAGCCAATCCATCCGCGATTCTCAACATTCGCGGCAAGCTTTCCTTTATGGCTAAGCTTCCACTGTTGCCCAAGCAGGCCGGACCCGAAGTCGGTATCCAGATCCAAGGACGCGACTCCTCCGGCATAGGTTCCATCGCCGTTGTCGGTGGTATCGACGCGAATCAGCACAGGCTCGGCCAAACCGGCCGTGGCGGCCGCAGGGCCGATCAGCGTCCGCCCACTGGTCAACCCCAGCGTGTAGGTGCTGTTTGTGGTTCCGCCTGCCTGGCGGGCTGCCCAGCCCGTTCCGGCACTATTCAGATCGTTCCAGATCCCTCCCGAAGCGATTCCCGAATCAAACGTATCCTGAAAGACAACCGTCGCGTTCGACGCGACTGCTCCGAGCAGCGCGGCAACCGCAATTGAACCTATTCCTGTTTTTCTCATTTTAGTGCTCCTTTTTTTCCATGCAATCCACTTTCAGTCAGCGCAGGCACCCGTCGCCTGCCGAAACCGCCGGAAGCGGAACCGCATGTTTTGGTTGGTGATCTAGTCTTCCGTAACTTCCAGATTGACGAAACCAAAATCCGCAGTGGATATATCGAACGTGTTGGTGACGGCCTCGAAATCCGTGTTGATAAGCGAGCTTCCCGTCTCATAGGCATTACTCACATTAGTCCACGGAAGCTGTAGTCCATCGACATTGAGAAGCACATCGTAGGTCAGTCTGCGTGCGGAGGCATCGACCCGACGGCGGAAGACATAGCTGATCGAATCCGTCACGGAATAGTCCGTGAGCGGCAGGATGGTGGCCGCATCGTCGACCAACGGGTCGCCGCCCAGGGCGTATTCGAGCAGGTTGTCCATCAGGTCGCCGTCGGGATCATCTGCGCGGCCATCGTTCACGCCCGGCGTGAGGCCGGTGTCGTCCGCCACCCAGTCTTCGTAGGAGGCTCCTTTGATTACCTTCAGGTAGACATCGTCATAGAATGCCCCGTTTGTCTGGTCGGTACCATCGGGTATGCTGCCCACAATCGCAATTTTGCGGACATCTTTGTCAAAATAGTATGGAAGCGAGTCGGGTGCATTACCGCCACTAGCTGCGCTGTCGGTAATTTCAACGCCGTCGATGAAAACCTCGTAGGAGTTGGTTCCGCCGGTTCCCGCCGTCGAGACAAACTTGAAGGTATGCTCCTGCGTCTTGTCGTAGCCGGCCAATCCAGCGTACCAGGCGGGATCGATGGGCTTGATGGTCTGCGCCGCACCGGTTCCGTAGTATAAGACGCAGGCCCAGGGCTGGGCGGTACCCGGAATATACATCCCCAGGCGGGAGTTTCCGCGATCTTTGCCGTCTTCGTCGTCCAGGTAGAAAGAAGTCCATTCCCCGCCCGGAGTATTGACGGCCACCTTGCATGAAAGCTCGAAGTCCTTGCCGAGGATGTAGCTGCCCAAATCCACGTCCGTGGCCAGATAAGCCGAAGGCCAATAGTCGTTTAGCTTTCCATTACCAACACGGTTGGTGATGGCGAACAGGTTATAGTTCTGTCCATAGGATGTCACCGCCATGCCGTTGGTCTGGCGGGTGCTGTAGAGCCAGCCTGCGTGGGTGCCCTCGGTTCCGTTGAAGTCATCGAAGAACACATATTCCTTCGCGGGCTCGGCCGGAATGGTGGAAATTTCCAGGTCGTCCCAGTCGGCGTCGGTGGCGTGATTGGCATTCCAGTTCAGCCGCTTGGCGCTGTCCTCGAAGGTATAGGGCAGTCCGGCGGCCACGTTTGTCCCATCGATGTAGAACCCCCAGGTTCCGCTGGTGGCGCTTTTGGCGCAGGCCCTAAGTTCGAAGTCATGCACGTCGTCGGCATTGTAGGCCGCCCCGATCGCCGCGGCAACCTTGCCGGGAGACATGTCGATCCGCAGATTGTTTCCCGATGTAAGGTTGTTGCTCGATCCATAGTCCAGATGGATAAAATCCATCGACCAAAGATTGACGGTCATCGGGCTGTTGTCCCAGTTGTTGTTGATGGCGCTCAAGACCGAGATCATGGACCAGTTTCCATCCGGCGAGCTTGCGGCATGCTGGGTGTTCCACTTGATGCTGAAGCTCTCGCTTCCCAATTGGGTTCCGATGGGATCGGAAACAACGGAGTACCACGGACCGTCGGATTTCATGTTGAGTTTCCCGGCCGCCGTGAGCGAAATGGGGTAGGCATTGGTGTTGACGGTATAGTTCATCGGAGCGACCGTGCCGGCTTGGCGAACACCTTGGTTGTAGTTCAGGTCGTTGGTGGCCACCCCACCCGTGTCGAAACTGTCCGACAAGATCAATGTCTGTGCCTGGGCGGTGATCCCGGCCGCGATTATTGTCATCATGGCGCCTAGTCGTTTTTTCATTCTGTTCTCCCTGTTTGATGTTTCACGGCGGAACACCCGCATGGCACCCGCCCCGAAGCGGAAGGATCTTGGCTCTCGAACCCTCTCGCCCCAATATCGTCCCCGTGTTTACTGTAAACGCAGTCACTGGTCAATGCTTTTCACCGGATTATTTCGCAATCCCACCGATTGCGCGTGCAATAGGGGACGGTAGGATGGCTGCAAACACCGCATGGACATAAAATTCGAGCCATGTCGCCCGCTCGGAGATCCCTTGCCCGGACAATCCGGCTTTTCCTACAAAAACCCACTCCATCCTTATCCAATGAACCAATCCAACGACTACGGGAATTGTTTCGGACGACGGAGCAGACGGCTATTTTTCTAGGTCGAAATCAAGCACCAGGGGAAGGTGGTCGGAGAGCTGCACGTCCGGAAGCCAAAACTTGTTTACCTTTATTTCGGGGCTGTGCAGAATGAAGTCGAGGTGCTTCCGGGGGTTGTGGCTGGGATACGAGGGCTGCATTTGCTTGTCGGCGTTCTGCAGGCCGCTGGCGGACATGAGCAGCTGGATCTCGTCCTCCCCCATGAAGGCGTTGAAGTCGCCGGCCAGGATGTAGGGGCGCTTGGTCTCCTTCACCAGCCGGTAGAGGTGGAGGATCTGCTCCTGGCGCGCCTTGTAGCTAAGAGCGAGGTGGACGAGGAAAAAGGTGACCTCCTCGAGTTCGAGTTCAATCACCAGCTTTTTCATGCCGCGCTTGAAATAGTGGAATCTTTCCGCCTTGATAGTGTCTTTGGCAA
>WFRA01000389.1 GCA_015486775.1 Kiritimatiellales bacterium
CGCGCAAAATGGCTGGAGCCCTACACCGAAGAGATGCTCGAAAAACTTCCAATCCTTGGAAAAAAACAGCTCGCGGTCATCAGCCCCTCCTTCTTCTGCGACTGTCTCGAAACGCTCGAAGAGATCGGGATGCGCGGGCGGGAAACCTTCCTCGCGGCGGGCGGCGAATCCTTCCGGCTGATTCCCTGCCTCAACGCTTCCCCCGCCGCCGTCCAGTGCCTGGAAGAACTGATGGCCACCGCCGACCACTGGCCGCTTGAGCTGTGAGCAATGTAGGAGCGATGCCCTCGTCGCTTTCCATGCACAAGAAACGCGACGGGGGCGTCGCGACTACGGTAAAAATGGAAGTGGCGGTAGAAAATGTAGACGCGTGGTGATCTGTCGTTCCTCCAGAATGGCTTCGCGCCAGCCGCATTGTGGGTGAAAAGGGAGATGGAGAACCACGGAACACACAGAATACACGGAATTAGAATCACGAATAAATTCTCCGTCCGGGTTGTGAAGAATGGGAAGATGATGGCCGCGAAAAGGTGCAGGGATTACAGGAAAAATCTGAACCATGAAGCAACACCAAGTCTAAGCGGCAGCCTCTTTTTTTGTGTTTCGTGGTTTGTTAGATCGTGTTTGCTGGAATATACGTAGTACGGAACAAAAGGAATCAAGCTATGCCAACAATGAGTATTTATAAGGAATTCAAGTTCGATGCCGCCCATCGCCTAACCAAGGTTGATCCAGAGCATAAATGTGGCAACCTGCACGGTCATACCTTTGTGCTGGAAGTCCATCTCGAAGGGGAGGTCGATCCTTCCAGAGGTTGGATCCTCGACTTCAACGTCCTCTGCGCTGCCGTCGAACCGATCATCGATCAGCTCGACCACGCCGTGCTCAACGAGGTGGAGGGGCTAGAAAATCCCACCAGCGAAAATCTGGTGGTCTGGTTTTGGGAAAAGTTGAAGCCCCTGCTTCCGCAGCTCTCGCAGGTCGTCGTCAAGGAGAGCCCCACCAGCGGGTGCATTTATCGGGGGAGCTAGCGGCTTATCGGGGATTCTGCCTTGGTGATACTCTTGCGGATTATTCTCCCAGATAGATCAGTAGCTTGTCTTGGCTTAGGACAACTAGGTCGCCGATTCCATCGCCGTTGAGGTCGCCGGATTCGACATCGTGGGGTTCGGTGCCTCGGTTTTGCTTACGGCTGACAAAGTCGGAGGAGAGGAAGACCTCGAAGAGCAGCTCCTTCTTGAGCTTTCCGTCTTTTTGCTGGCTGACGAGTTCGATGGAGCGGTTGGCCGGATCGACCAGCGCTACCATGGGGCGGGGTGGGGCGCCGAGTTTGACGGCCTTGGCGTAGGCGAGCATCGGCTTTTCGGAGGGCGAGACATATTCGGCCTTGGCGACGGGTTCGAGGCGCATGCCGTTACCGAGGATTTCGTTGATGCCGGTGCGGTCGAGCAGGACGACGGTATCGCGGTCGGGATTGGCGAGCTGTGCCACAGCGAAAATGGTGGCGTCGGCATCGGGAATGTGGATCTTGCCCCAGTCGTCGCCGTCGACGGAAAAGTGGACGAGGTCGTCGCCGTTTTTGTCGTATAGCAGGGTGCCGTCGGCACCGTCGGTTAGGGCGTAGCCGCAGGAGGCGATTAGTTTGCCGCGCGGGTTTTCGGGGTTGAACTGCCGGACGACTTCGTAGCGGTCGCCCCGCCATTCGAAGCGGCGGGCAATGGCACCCTGCGAGACCACTAGGGTCGAGCCGTCGCCGGGAGTGCCGAGGCGGATATTGGAAAGGGCGAGCGGCTGGCTTAGTGCGCGGAACGATTCGCTGGTGAGCGGTTCGAGCGTCTCGTTGGAGAAGAGGAACATTTTCGGCGTGTCGTAGGGCATGAAGAAGATGAGCCCCGTCTTGTTTTCCGGGAGTTGGAAGGCCAGCAGGTCGGCGGGATCGTTTTCGAGGTCGAGCGGGTAGACCGAAAAGGCACCGTCCTCCTCCCGGTGCGCGAGTAGCAGCTCCTTGTCGTCGTTCTTGCAGACAAACCAGCTCCCTCCGCCGGATTCGATGGCACAACCGGCCAGTACATCGCCCGGGGTCTGGAGGATGGCGGGGAATCGGTCGAGGTCGGCGATGGAGTGTAGCGCGGCGATCTTCTCCTTTTTGCTGACGACGAGCAGGTCGCCGTTGGCGAATTTCGAGATGCGGGTGACGCCGGAAAGGGTGTCGATGCGCCGGGGCTCGGGGTCGAGCCCGGCGGCAGAGCCGGAATAGAGGTGCAGGCGGCTCAGCTCGGGGGCGGCAACGAGCAGGTCGCCGTAGCCATCGGCATTGAAGTCGCTGGCCACCCAAGCGGGATTGGCCTTCTTGCTGGTGCCTTCCAGCCCAATCCGGGCGGGTGAGATTTCTTGGGCATCGAGTAGCGGGGGCTGCTGCTTTTCAGCAAAGTCGTAGATGCGAAAGGCAAGCCGGTTGCGTAGCACCATGCCGATTTGCGGGGTCGAACCCTTGGGCTGGAGAATATCCATGTATTGCCGGGGCGGCAGCTCGATGGGTTGCTCGGTTCCAAACTGCCCGTTCCCTTTCCCGAAGCGCACCTTGAGCGGGTTGCGGGTGGAGTTGAAGTGGAAGGCGAGGTCGGCGATCCCGTCGGAGTTGATATCGGCTATGTCGCCATAGAAACTTTTCTCAGCCGCGAAGGTGAGGGTCTTCTTTTTTCGGAAGGGGCGTTCGTCGGCGTTCCAATAGATATCGGCCTGGTCGCGGTGGCAGACGAGGATGTCTTTCTTTCCGTCGCCGTTGAGGTCGGCGATCTGGATGGTGGTGACCGAGGAGGGCTCCTTCACGAAGATGCGGTTGGGTTCGCCGAAACTGCCGTCTTCGAACTGGTAGCGGATCTGCAGGCCGATGGCCGTGCCGAAGGTAGCGATGTCCGGGCGGCCATCGTTGTTCAGATCGGCCACCCGCAGTGCCTTGAGAGCCTGATCGACAATCATTCCCTTGTTGTCGAAGCGATCCTCCAGCTCCGGCAGGCCGTCCCCGGTGTCGGCTCCGGGTTTGCGCACGAGGATTTCTAGGCGCGAAACATGGTTGTTGGCAAAGAGGATGTCGTCGAGCCCATCGGAGTTGATGTCGGTGACGATCAATCGGCTGGTGCCGTTGTCGAACTCAAAGATTTCCAGAGGTTGGAAACCAAAGTCGCGCGGCGGGTCGTTGGCGGCCAACGCGCAGGTGGAGAGAAGGAGGGCGGCGGCAAATCGGGGAAACTTCGACATATGATATTCCTTTTTCTCTGGCTTGGGTTTTTGCAGACGATGCTGCTCTTGCCGCAACACCTCTTTTTTCGGGATTTTACCGAGCCTCAAACTATTGCGCGATCACTTGCATCTTTTGTCGACGCACCCATGTTCACAACTCTGTTCATGGCCAAAAAAGTGACAGCACAACGCTGTTGCGTCAAGGCGTTAGTTTTTGAGCTGGGAATCTGAAACCTGCGCAAGGGTTACATTGTTTTTTTTATTAGTCCATGCGGTATTTGTAACCATCCAAGCGCGATTCCATACGCGACCGGATTATGGCTTCCGGTTTAGTGGCATTTTGCAGGTTGATGTTTTTTCGCCATGTCCGCATATTCCCCGGATGAAGATTCTACTTTGCAACGACGACGGTATCCACGCCTCCGGTATTTCCGTGCTCCATCAGGCCATTGGCGGATTGGGCGAGTTGGAGGTGGTTGCCCCCGACGTGGAGCGCAGCGCGGCCGGGCACGCGATCACGCTCTCCGACCCCATCAAGACGGTTTCCGTCGAGAAGAACGAGTTGCCTTTCGGCACCGCCGTGGGCGGCACCCCCGCCGACTGCATCAAGCTTGCTCTCTGCCTGCTGATGAAGGATAGCCCCCCCGATCTGGTGGTGAGCGGGATCAACCTCGGATCCAACACAGGGGTCAGCGTGCTCTATTCCGGCACGGTCTCAGCCGCCAGCGAGGCGGTGATCCTCGGGGTTCCGGGTGTTGCGATCTCGCTGTGTACCTACCAAAACCCGCACTGGGAAACGGCCGCCAAGGTGGCGGAGGAGATCGTGGCTAAGGTGTTGGAAAACCCGCTGCCCGACGGCACGCTGCTCAATGTCAATATTCCGAACGTTCCCTACGGCGAACTCAAGGGGATGAAGGTCGCCCGCATGGGGCGTTCGCGTTTTATTGAAAAGTTTTTCGTCCACCGCGACCCGCGCGGCAATAACTACTACTGGCTCGATGGCGAGCTCAACCTGCTCGACGACTCCGCCGACACCGACGTGCGCGTGGTCGAGTCCGGCTATGTGGCGCTCACGCCCATCCACATCGATCTCACCGCCCGCCACGCCATGGAGCAGGTCGCGGAGTGGAACGTGGAATATGGCGCGAACCCCTCCTAGTTTGGGATTGCCTAACGCCCCGAAAAACGATTTCCTGCCCGTTTCATTTCAACCCCCGGAAAATCCTATGAACGACAAAGCCAAAATCATCTACACCATCACCGACGAGGCACCGGCTCTGGCCACGCGCTCGCTGCTTCCAATCATCGAAACCTACACCAGTGCCGCAGGCGTGGCGGTTGAGACGCGCGATATTTCCCTTGCCGCCCGCATCCTTGCCGCCTTCCCGGATTTCTTGGCCGAGGGTCAGCGCGTTTCGGATGCGCTCGCCGAGCTGGGCGAGCTGGTGCAGCAACCGGATGCCAACGTGATCAAGCTGCCGAACATCAGCGCGTCGGTTCCGCAGATGCATGCCGCGATCAAGGAGCTTCAGGAAAAGGGCTTCGCCCTGCCGGACTATCCCGAGGTGGCCGCCACCGAAGAGGAGGCGGCGGTGAAGGCCCGCTACGACAAGATCAAGGGCAGCGCGGTCAACCCCGTCCTGCGCGAAGGCAACTCCGACCGCCGCGCCGCCGTTGCGGTGAAGAACTATGCCCGGAACCATCCGCATCCCATGGGCGAGTGGAGCCCGGATTCCAAGTCGCGCGTCTCCTGCATGGCTGACGGCGACTTCTACGGCAACGAAAAGTCGGTCACGCTGGAAGCGCCCACGGAGGTGCGCATTGAACTGGTCGATGCCGACGGCGGCGTTACGGTGCTCAAGGAGAGCCTTCCGCTTCTGGCGGGCGAGGTGTTCGACGGCACCTTCATGAGCGTGTCCGCCCTACGCAAGTTTCTGGCGGAGCAGATCGCCGTGGCCAAGGAGGAGGGGATTCTCTTTTCGCTCCACATGAAGGCCACCATGATGAAGGTTTCCGACCCCGTCATCTTTGGCCACGCCGTGACCGTCTTCTTCAAGGAGGTCTTCGAAAAACATGCTGACACGATTGCGGAACTCGGGGTGGATGTGAAGAACGGGTTTGGCGACCTGGTCGCCAAGATGGAGACGCTCCCGGCCGAAAAGCGGGCGGAGATCGAGGCCGACATCGAGGCGGTCTATGCCGCCCGCCCAGACATGGCGATGGTCAATTCCGACAAGGGCATCACCAACCTGCATGTACCGAGCGACATTATCGTCGACGCCTCCATGCCGGCCGCCATCCGCGCCTCCGGAAAAATGTGGAACAAGGCGGGCGAGCTGCAGGACGCCAACTTCGTGATCCCCGACCGCAGCTATGCCGGGATCTACCGCGAGACGGTCGATTTTTGTCGCGAGAACGGCGCGTTCGACCCCCGCACCATGGGTACGGTTCCAAACGTTGGACTCATGGCACAGAAGGCCGAGGAGTATGGCTCGCACGACAAAACCTTCGAGGTTCCTGCCGCCGGAACCGTCCGGGTGGTGGATACGGAAGGAAATGTTCTTTTTGAACACACGGTGGAAAAGGGCGATATCTGGCGCGGCTGCCAGGCCAAGGACGCTCCAATCCGCGATTGGGTGAAGCTCGCCGTGGCTCGCGCCCGCGCCACGGACACGCCGGCCATCTTTTGGCTCGACGAAAACCGCGCCCACGACGCGCAGCTGATCGCGAAGGTGAACACCTACCTCAAGGATCACGATACGGACGGGCTGGACATCCGGATCATGGCGCCCGAGGCGGCCACCCGCCTCACCTTGGCGCGCGCCAAGGCCGGGGAGGATACCATCTCCGTTACCGGAAACGTCCTGCGCGACTACCTGACCGACCTCTTCCCGATCCTGGAACTCGGCACCAGCGCCAAGATGCTCTCCATCGTTCCGCTCATGGGCGGCGGCGGCCTCTTCGAGACCGGGGCAGGCGGCTCCGCGCCGAAGCACGTCCAGCAGTTCGAGAAAGAAAACCACCTGCGCTGGGATTCGCTTGGTGAGTTCCTCGCCCTCGGCGTTTCGCTCGAGCACCTCGCTGGCGTGTTCGAAAACGTCAAGGCGCAGCTGCTCGCCGACACCCTTGACGAAGCGATCTCCCGGTTCCTCGAAGAGAACAGGTCGCCCTCGCGCAAGGTCAACGAGATCGACAACCGGGGCAGCCACTTTTACCTGGCGCTCTACTGGGCCGAGGCGCTCGCCGCGCAGGACACGGATGCCGAGCTCAAGGCGCGCTTCGCCGCGCTGGCGGAAAGGCTGGAGAGCAACGAAAGCCGTATCGCCGAGGATCTGGTTGGCTGCCAGGGCGTACCCATGGACATCGGCGGCTACTATCTTCCCGACGAAGAGCTGGCCAACCAGGCCATGCGCCCGAGCGAAACCTTCAACGCCGCCCTCGCCTCTCTGTAGGCGGGGCAACGTTCCATGGCGAAGAAGAAACCGCTGGTCGCCATGCACAGCCACGGCCAGTACGACGGGTGGGATCGCGGGAGCAAGGCGCTTCCGAACCTGGTGAAAATGGGGACGGAGATCGAGGCGGCGCTGGATGTCGAGTTTGGCTACATCCTGCGTATCCGCAATGCACGCAACGCCAAGATCACGTTCCGCATCGACCACCCGCCGTTCAAGGGCGCCGACGGCGAGGTTGCCCCGCCGTTCGAGGGGGAGCTCTATGTGAAAACCAACGACTTTCGCTTTTTCCTGGGCGACACGGTCTGGGCGCCGGTCGGGGACAAGCGCGGGGCGTGGCGGCTGACCACCTGGCTCGACGGCGCGAAAGTGGCCGACAAGACCCTGCTTCTCCTCTGATTCCGGCAGTTTTCGGTACCTGCGATAATTTTTCCGTTTGGCATTGACGCGCGGGCGGCTGTTGCTGTTTTATTCCCCGTTTTCCCCCTATAATGGGTGGATTGTATATTTTTGTAAAAAGGAGCCCCATGGGTACTGCGAAGAAAAAGACCAGCTCAAAGAAAACGGCGGCCAAGAAAGCCGTGAAAAAGCCGGCCAAGAAAGGGGGCAAGAAGGTGCCTGCGAAGAAGGTTACCACCAAGAAGGCCACCAAG
>WFRA01000390.1 GCA_015486775.1 Kiritimatiellales bacterium
GCCCTGATCCGCGGTGTTGGTCGGGTCGCCGCCTAGGCCAAATTCGTAGATGTTGTCGAGGCCGTCCCCGTCCGGGTCGGCATCGGCGGCGGCATCGGCGCCGCCCAGGCCATACTCCCCGATCCAATTGTGGAAGGGGGAGGGGGCATGCACCACGATGTTGTACACGCTCATCATGTCGGCACCATCGGGATTCGGCATGGCCAGCAGCTTCCCGTCGGGCGAAAAGGCGATCCCGTTCTGGCTGATGTTGTGCCCGCCGGAGATGGCGACCGCGCAGGAGGCGTACCAGTCGTTGTTGCTCTCCACCGCGTTGGCCACATCGACCCGGATCAGATCCTTGGCCGCGGTGCTGTCGTCCACATTCATCCACAGCGACCCGTCCGCGGGATTGATCGCAAGCCCGTCGTCCAGGTTGTCCACCGTTGCCGGCAGGTCGCGCAGGTAGATGCGCTGGACGGCTCCGCCGGAGTCGATCCGATCCACGAAGGGCCCTTTTGGATCGATCGTCGTGAAGTGCCACCGAACGGCGTATATGTACCCTTCGTACTCGCTCGCGGCCGCCCGGATGCCCTCGTCCCCCGCCCCGGTATCCCAAATGGTCGTGAAGGAGGGGCTGGAGGCCGTGCTGGACGCGTCCACGATGCTGATGGTGTTCCTCCCGTTCTCGTCCAGGCCATTGTCGGCGAGCACCAGGTCGCCGGAGCCGTCCGGCATCATTCCGATGCACTCCGGATCGTCGTCCGTGGTGTCGATGCCATAGTTCCCCAGCATCTGGCTCTCGGTGGCCGCGCCCATCGGATCCACGACCTTCCAGATGGCGGGCGTGTAGCCGTAGGCCACATAGATGGCACCGCTTGCGTCGATGGTGATATCTACCGGACGATCCAGGTTGTTCGTCGTCGAGCCGACAACGCCGCTCAACGCCAGGCGGGGGCTTACCGTCTCCGCGAGGGTATCGATCGCGTAGACGCCGCGCGTGGCGACATCGGTTACGCGGTTCATGAGGTAGACGCGGTTGTAAACCCCGTTGCTGGTCGAGGTCGGGTCGTACACTACCGCGCCGGAGGTGGAGATCGTCGTCTGGTTGGTGTCCGTAGTGAAGAAGGACTTGTTGAAGACGGCGTACGGCGCGTTCGTCGAAGTGTCGTACAGAAGCATCCGGTCCTGGTCGCTCGGGCTCGCCAGGGCCAGGCTGGAACCGTCCGGGGAAAAGGACATGCCGTTCTTGCCAATGTTGTAGCCCACGTTTTCCACGACCAGCTGGACATCCGCGATGAGATCGTCGTTGGTCGCGACGGCATGGGCGAGATCCACCCTGAAGAGCTTGCGCTGGTCGGGTTCCGGCCCCTTGACATCCTGGATGTTCATCCACAGGGAGCCGTCCGCGGGGTTGATATCGACGGCGTCGTCGATCTGGAAGACCTGGTCGGGGTCGATGTTCAGGAAGACGCGCTTTTCGTTGCCGGAGGCGTCAAACTGCAGGAGGTAGGCCCTCAGCTCCCCGTTCAGCGGGGCGCGGTAGGCCGCCGGTATGCGCACGGCATAGATTTTCCCGTCGAACGGACTGGGCACGGTGCGGTAGGCGACCGCGTCGTCCCAGATGATGTCCGTCTCGGGATCGGTGTCCGTAACGCTTGTCCTGACAACGGCCAGTCCCTCCTGGTGGTTCGCGTCGATCCCCGAATCGACGATGATGATGTCCTTTCCGGGCACATACCCGCCGCCAAAACCGGTGGGAACCGTCAGCACCCCGGAAGGATCGTCGTCGCCGCCACCACCGTAGTTTCCCAGAACCTGGTGCTCCGTCGCGCTCCCCAGCGGATCCGTCACCTTGTAGATCATGGGCTTGTAGACATAGTCCACGTAGATGGCGCCGTCCGTATCCATGCAGATGCCGTTGGGAGCCCTGAAGTCGTGCGTGCTGTCGTTGGCGTCCCCTAGGGCGAGCCGGGGGGTATAGGTTTCCGCCTCCAGATCCGCCATGTAGAGGCCGTACTTGACAGGATCCTTGCTCTTGTTCACCAGGTAGACCCGGTTGTAGTTCCCGTTGGTCTTGGAGCTGGGATCGAAGACGCAGGCCGCCGCCACATTGATGGGGTCGCCGCCCAGCGAAAACTCCGTTTTGAGCGATACGTAGTTTGTATTGTAGGTAGCCTGCGCGAAAGCCACCGTACTGACTGCCGTTGCCACAACGGCCAACAATCCTGTCCTTTTCATTTTACTCTCCTTGTTTCCGTGTTTCCCTGGGAGCGCAGGCGCCGGCCTGCAATTCTTTCTCCCCCCCCCCTGGCGAATTAATATTCACCTATAACCATTCGCAAGGGTATGCATTCCTTTCCGTCGTGTCAAACAAAAATCTGACGGTTTTTTGAGCTGGTTTTTCGGGATCGCAATCCTACCGATTGAGCATGAAACCTAAAATTGCAAAAGAGAACCACAGATGAACACAGATTAACCAAAAACAACGTAAATTTAAGAAAAGTTGTGTTCGTTTTTGAGCATTTTTTTAACCCGGCGGATGATGGGTTAACTTTTTTCGGTAAGCTCCTCACATCTGTGTACATCTGCGTTTATTGAACCGTGCTTTCAGCACTATTCCTTTCGGGAATTATTTATCGCTCCGCTTTCAGGCGGTTCAACTGCGTTTGCCGGGATTATTCCGATCCATCCGGTTTTTCCACCAAAATCCATCCATCCCCTTGTACAATGACCCGATCCGCAAATCCACGGTTTGGAAAATCCTATCCCTACTTCGGTAACCGGCAGGCAACCCGCAAGGGTACCGAGGTCTCGAACGCGTCTAGGTACCGGCGGTGGTCGTGGTCCCGCCGCCGCAGCCGGATCTCGCGCGCCCCGTTTTTAAAATCCAAAACAACCGATCCGGATTGTGTTGTTCCGTAGGCATGGTTGATGGAAGCCACATTGACAAAAGTCGTACCGTTTTCCCGTACGATCTTTTCCCTAGTGTAGGGATGGTGGTGGTGTTCGTGTCCACACATCCAGAGATCGACGGAATGGTTTTCCAGTATCTTTTGCAGCCCATCGACGGGATGGAGTTGGAAGAGCGGGTCGTCAGACCGGCGCACGGTGTTGGCAACCAGCTGGTGGGAGCAGACCACGATATTCTTGCCCCGGTGTCGGGAAAGGCCCTTCTCCAGCCAGGCAAGGGTTGCGGCGGAAAGGTTGCCTTCGCGCGATTCCTTCTCGTCGGAGAGGAAGAACCAGGCCACGTTGCCGTCGAGGTGTAGCAGCGGATCGGTCGAGCGGATCATGGAGGTGTAGTTGCCAATGTTGCCGTGGTAGTATTCGTGGTTGCCGGCCAGTTCGAACCATTTTGGAATCCGGTGCCCGCGGGTCTGGGAGAGGTAAAACCCAATCCCCTCCACATCCCCGTTCTGCGCAATGTCGCCGAGGGTGAGCCCAAAGTCGATGTCCGGAATGTTTTCAGCCACATCGGCGAGGGCGCGCTGCAGCCATTCGGCGCCGTCGCGCCCGTCGTCCACCTTCCCGATGTGCAGATCCGACATGGCCAGCACGCGCCGGTCAACTTGTTCTTCCGGGGAAGCGGAAAGAAGGGCTGGAACGAAGGCGGTTTCGCAGGCTACAACCCCCGCGAATTTCTGGAATTGGCGGCGGTTTTGCAGGGTGGATTTCATCGTGGCATTTCCTCTTTTACAGGTCTGAAACCTATCCACGCCAAGCCTGCGGTTGCAGCAAGTAACAGAATGGCAAAGGTCGTCAATGTTGTGCGCTGCTCCGGGGCGTAGGCGGTGGCGACAGCCATCAGCGCGCACAGCATCCCAAACGTGATGGCGACCACCTGCGCCGGCAACCGGGAAGCCGCTGCCGCTGGCGGTCGCTCCGCATAGCTGGCAAACGAGGCTTCCATCCGCTTCCAGCCGGGGTGGACGCTTCCCCGCAAGCGGGAAACGACCTCGACCGCCAGCAGGATTCCAAGGGGAAGAAGTAGTCCCAGGAATCCATCGACGAGCCGCGAATTAGCCCTTACCCATTCCATGGCGAAAACCAGGGCAGACGAGGCGGCCAAAAAGGGAAAGCGGTCGATCAACCCTGGCAGACCCTTCAGGACAATGGTCGCCGGCGTGCAGGTGATCAGCGTGGCCCAGACCGCCCATGGCCCCACATACCGCGAATAGATTCCCCAGACCGTCGGCAGCATCAGCGGGCCGAGCAGCGATGTGATCAGCACAATCACCAGGTTCTCGGCACCGCCCACATAGGGAACGGCCA
>WFRA01000391.1 GCA_015486775.1 Kiritimatiellales bacterium
GACACCTATCTCTATTTCGACTACTACCAGGGCCGGGACAGGTCGAAGGAGCCGCTTGCCCACAGCGGTTTCCTGCCCCTGGAATCCGTCTATGCCTTTGAGCCGGCAGCCATCGACGGCCTGGACGAAAAGACGGCGGCCCGCATTCTTGGTGTCCAGGGGCAATTGTGGACGGAGTACATGCCGGACATGCGGCACGTCGAATACATGGCCTTCCCGCGCGCCTGCGCACTGGCGGAGGTGGCCTGGTCACCGGAGGGGCGGAAGGATCTTGCCGACTTCCTTGCCCGGATGAAGGTTCAGGAGCAGCGCTTTGATTCCGTCGGCGTGAACTATCGCAAAATCGGAAAGTCGGTTGTTGATGGTGTTTCTGGAGGACGGGTGAATAAAGGAGGTTTAGGATAAAACCCTCAGGTAATAAATTTATGGTGCTTGCAGCCTTCGCGCTTGTTTTCATGTGTACACAGGCGGGTTTGGGTCAAGACTACCATTATGGGTTTACCTATCCTTGGGAGGAATCGACCGGGACATTGGGTGATGGTAATTTGAGTTTCATAAACAATCCAATGCTCGAACCATCGTTGGTGGGTGTGAATACCAACGCAGGGGTGAACGAGGATTGGGCATTGCACTTGGAGCGGAATCAACAGCAATACGCCCAGACGGAATCTTTGAGCGAATCAACCGTTTTCAACGGGAGCTACCGGGTTGAGGCATTTTTCAATTCGGATGGGCTTTCGGATAATGCTGACGGCACATACAACTCCCGGCAAGGGATTGTTACCCTGTATTCCCCGACCCCGAGCAACCTAATGCTTTTGATTGCAACCTATAGGGATTCAGGTACGGGATCTGTTAGACTTGTCCTGGTGTATCGAAAGCGATCCGGCAGTTTGTCAACTGTGAACGGAACAACGGCACTCAATCTGAACCAATGGTACCATGTGGAGGTTCGTGTAGACGACCAAGGGAACGACAACTTTGCGAATGATGGAATTACGGTCTATTTGAATGGTAGCGAAGAAATCCATGTACAGGGGCTTGCCCTTGCCTATCTGGACGGAATCAACAAAATCGTGGTTGGTCGCGGTACAAGCACCTTGCGCTCGTTTCAGGGAACCCTTGATGAAGTGCTTGTTAGTTCGGAACTGAATGAACCCTCCCTTCTGCAAACACTTACCAATGCCGCATCGGTTTTGACCCGTACTCCCGGCGCGGATTTCCATGTGGATTCCAGTGGAAAAGCAGCCATTTCCTACACCGCTCCTTTCGGTGGGGAGCATGGTGTCTATTTCAAGGACGATCTATTGCTGCCCCATTGGATCTACAAAGGGGAGCTGGCCGTCGATGACCTTGACTGGTCCGGGGAGTGGTTTGATTCCCCGAGCAATGGAACGGGATTCTACATGGTCGAAAGCACCCGAACCACCAAATCCCTCGTACCAACGGTTTCGGATATCCTTAAAGCTGGGACTCCCTATTTCAATCCTTGGGATACGACCCGATGGGCGGATTGGTATGACGGAAGCGGCCGGTTGACCAAGCCATTCGACCTAGATGCCGATATCGAGTTCGACGACCCGGGACACATTTGGAGCCCCGATGTTTCACTTCTGACCTCTTACACTTCCATTTTAAAATTGACCGGTGACCAACCCGTCTCCATTGAAGGCAACGGCCTGATTATAGACATAAGATCTTCAGAACTCGCTTCAAAATCGATCGCAGATCTCTATGACGACCTAGGCGACGACAACTACGCCTTACCAGCCGCACAAATTCCCCATACCACCTGTGGAATCTTTTTTGACCAGCAAACCGGAACTCCTACCGCTTCAAGTGTCTCTGGCATCACCTTCCGCGGATTTCAGCATGCCATCGCAAGCACACACTTCAACCGGATGGGCGGAACCATTACAAACTGCGTCTTTGAGTTCAATGACTGGGCATTGTTCGCCCGATCGACCTCTCGGTTTTTGGTTGAAGACAACACCATCCGCCGCAACATTTTTGGAGGTGTTCATTGCGACTACGACTCAGCCAACTGGATCTTCATAAACAACACCTTTTACGACAACAATCCTGGTGGGGTAAGAAGCTATGCTGATGTTGTACTGGATGCATGCCGCTATCATACCTTTGACAACAACCAGTTCCGGGGAACAACCCAGCCTTCCAAAGCTAAAAATTATTTCGCAGGCATGTCCATCTACCGAAATCGCGGAGAAGGTAACAACATCAAGGAAGATGCCAGTTCTCTACACTCAATCCAAAACAATGTATTTGATGGCGGATACCATATTGCGATTGATATCGCCGAACGAACCGGATACGTCGGCGTTAATGACCTATCCTTGGAGACCCGCACCTACGCCAACGAGAACACCTTTGCAAACAACACATTCTCCAACTGCGTGATTGCTTTCCACATTGCGGGAAACCGAAATACGCTCGCGAGCAACTCCTATGTCAATGTCGAGCGCGAGGTCGCCCTGCATTCTGTTTTCTACAAAAACGAAGGAACCCTCTTTGACGGGGAGGGTAATACCGATGTTTGGCTTTGGGGCGATGCAAGCGACTTCAGCGCATACGCAGCCTATCTCCCCTACCAGCTCAATGGCGGCGCCGGTCGCCACATCGCACAATCCAACCGGTTATTCTTCGCCTCGTCCATCAATGGCTCCCCGACTTTCAATGATACGACCGATGGGAAAATCTTCATACACGAGCAGTCCTTGCTGAACGGGAACACTATGCAATCGGTGTTCAACACCGGCGGAACAATCCGCGATATTGCCGTTGCCGATTTCGATTGGAATGCCCCGGGTCTGGAGTTCGCGGTCATCTGGAACCAGAAGGTTTCGCGGATCAGCACAGCCAATACCGCCTATGCGGACTACTATTCGATCATCATCTACGACCAATCCGGCAAGGAGATCGATCGTTGCGGCCGGAGCACCCTTCAATGGGACACCATCGCGGCCGGAAACTTCATCGAAGGGCTTGGCTGGACTCATATCGATGAAGAGGCGGAGGTTGCCGCAGTGCACAGTGTAGCGGAAGATGATTCATATCCGGTGTATATCTTCAGGCGCGGCTATGCGGACGCGGCGGTTACCAACCAGTCCAGTGCTTCAACTCCCGTTGCAGACCTAGCCGCCGAGAGAACGGCGGGTTCGGGCTATGTGTCGCTGGCGGTTGCTCGCGGAACGGCGGTTGCCCGCCTGATACCTTCGAGTGGTTCGGAAACCCCGTTCTGCACCCTTTCCTCCACGCCACTGGCGATCCAGTTGGGCGAATTCGACGGGAACCATGCAGATGGAAACGAACTGGCTGCTCTCAATGGAGGGTCGATTGCTTTCTATGAATCAGGATCCTCTTCCCCCTTCTTGGCCGGAGCGGTAGGTTCCTGGAGCAGTTTTACTGCCGGGGAATTCGATGGCGACTCCTCGAATGGGGACGAACTGGCGGTTGCCTCCGCAACGGCGGTGGACGGACTCTATCCGATTGAATATTTCGACCACACACTTACGAACGCCTTCAAAAAGCAATCCCATTCCGTGCTCTCCGAACAAACGCGTGCCATGGCATCCGGGGTGTTCATGCATGAGCGCGGCCCAGATGGCTATTTCCGCCGGGGCGATGGACGCGCCTCGTTTGGCTATGAATTCCAGCCGCGCTTCGAAACGAACAACACCGGATTCAGCCCAGATGGCCAACTGGTTGCTTCTGCCGCCTCCGTGGGCTTTGCCGCCTCCCCGTTTGACTTCGACGGGGACGGATCGGTTGAGGACGAGCAGGCCGTTGATCTGTCGCATGCAAACAACGAATACCTCCAACTCGATGACAGTACCGGCTTCTCTACCCCGTCGGGGTCATACACCGTCGAAGCCTTCTTCAATGCCGCCTCGCTGCCTGCCGAACAAATGCCCGACTACAATGCACGCCGCGGAATCTTCTATTGGTACAACACAACCGATATCGGATCGTTGTACCTTGTCCGCGAGGCGGATGGCGAGCTGCACCTTGGAGCGTTCATCCGGCGGGCAGAAGGCTTTACCTCGCTTCTTAGTCCCCATGCCGTGCAGGTTGGAGAGTGGTACCATGCCATGCTCAAGGTTATTGACCAGGGCAATGATGGCGCTGCGACAGATCAGGTGGAACTTTACCTCAATGGAGAACTGGTTGATGCGGTTGACAACCTGAATCTCGTGTTTTTCACGGGGGGCGATCTCATGCGCGTGGGTCACTCGCAACAATCAACCGGTCCGCGATCTTTTGATGGGTTATTGGATGGCGTTCGCATCGTTTCGGGAACCGATGCACCGACCCTGATCGATGAAATTCCAAATGCACGTGAAGTACTTGGACTTTCCCCCGCTGACTCCGTGAACGATGACCACATTTTGGTGTTGCCGGATCGCAACGACACCTCGCCAGTTTATTGGATGCATACGGATGGGGCATTGCAGGAGATGCGTACGGTTCCGGTTCTCCGTTAACCAGCCGGGGACTATTTTTGAAAAGGGATGATATGAAACGACGGCTCAAGAAAAGCCAGAAAATAACCAAGGGAACCCCGGCTGCCGTGGTGATAAGCATCCTGATCCATGCGGGGCTTTTCCTGCTGGCGGGGATGTTTGTGGTCTTCACGGTGGTGAAGCAGAAGGAGGTCGAGTTCGAACCCCCCAAGCCTGTGGAGCGGCCGAAGATGCAGCTCAAGAAGCCGAAGGTGAGGGTAAAGAAAAGCACCAAGCCCAAGCCGACCACCCGCATTGTGACCAAGGTGCAGAAGGCGAGCATGCCCGATATCCAGCTTCCGGAAATATCCGGCATGGCCGAGGGTTTGGGGGGCGGGATCGGCGGCTTCGACCTGATGCCCGATCTGGGCGAGGTCAGTGTCTTCGGCAGTGGGCAGACGGTCGGCAACGATCTGGTCGGCACCTTCTACGACTTCAAGCGCAACCGGCAGGGCAAGCCTCTGGCGGTGGCCATGAGCCGGGAGGAATACAAGGCGGCACTCATGCGCTTTTTCCGTAGCGGATGGAAGACTTCGGAACTATCGCGCTACTACCAGTCGCCAAAGAAACTCTATGCCACCACCATCCTGATCCCCACCATGCTTTCAACGGCGGCACCGGCCGTTTTTGACGAGCCGGATACCGGCGGCTGGTGCTGGGCCGTGCACTACAAGGGGCAGCTGGTTCACAAGGATGCCATTACCTTCCGTTTCTGGGGGCAGGGCGACGATGTCATGCTGGTTCGGGTGAACGGGAAGATTGTTCTCAACGCATGTTGGCACGATCCGCGCGGCCCGAGGACGTATGAGTATTTTTCGCCTCTCTGGCAAAGCAGTTCCCCGGATTCATGGAAGTACTACATGGGGAACAACACGGCCATCGTCGGGGATTGGATTACGCTTGAGGCGGGGGTTCCCCAGGATATGGAGGTTGTGATTGGCGAGGAGCCCGGAGGCGGATACTGCGCCATGCTTTGTGTTCAGGTTAAAGGTGTGGAATACCCCAAAAATCGGCAGGGCGGCCCCATCCTTCCCATTTTCAAGACGGCGGAACCTTCCCGCAGTCTGCTGGACGTTATCTACAAGGATCTCGTTCCCGGCGAAGTTTGCGTCACCAACGGCCCCGTTTTCTGCGACTACGACACCGGGGTGCGGTCGACCGCCACGAACAATGTCGCGGTCTCTGCGCAGCAACAGTCCCTGCCGGAAAGCGCCTCCAAAGATGGGAACAGTGGAATGCGGGAGTGGATCCTGCCGAAAGGAAGGACGCTAAAGGCGCAATTTGTAGCCGTTATCGGAAAAACCGCGGTGCTCAGAGATTCGCGCGGGAAACAGCGGCGGATCCCGGTCGCTTTGCTCTCCGAGGAGGATCGGGAGTTTGTCGAACTTGCCCGCCCCCCGACCTTCGCGATTGATTTTTCCAGGAAGACTTCGTCGTGGACAAACCCGATGAGCCCGTACAATTCCCAGATTCCGCCAACCCGGTTTGATTATGTTTTTTCGGCCAAGCTGAAGCAGACTTCCGCCGGGACATACAACCACGAATTGAAGGTCGAGTATTTTGCGATAGGCAAGGAGCACGACGGCGACAAGTATATCCTGCTCGACCGGAACGAGGGCACCTTTGTCCCCGGCAAGGAAAACAACCGAGCCTTCCGGTTCTCCGGCAAGAAGGTAGAAATATACACTCGCGAGCTGGACGGGGTTGTCCGCGGCACGGACTACTATGGCTATCTGGTGGTGGTCGTCGACGAGCGTGGGAAGATTATCCAACATGCGGCATCGAACGAGTGGCTGTATGAGCATCTTGACAATCTACGGAAGCTCCCGGTGGGCGCGTACATGGACAAGGCCTGCACTCGGACATTCCCGACCAGCCCCAAGCCAACGCGGTATTGAGTGTTCGTTTCCCGGAAAAAAGAATTCAGGAGGATAGGATGGGCAGGATAGGTGTGGTGTTTCTCATTGTGTTTTTGGGCGTAGTCGGCTCCAGCTCGGAGGCTACACTGGTGGCCAACGAGGGGTTCGATTATGCGACCGGAACTCTGGATGGACAGAACGATCCCGTTGATGGCTTCCGCTGGGGCTGGTCTACAAGCAGCTACAATGTCGAGGCTGGAAGCTTGGATATGTACAACCTGCCGTTCGCCACAAGAGGCGGCAAGATGGTTGGGTCGGGGGGTGCCCGCAGGACTCTCGGGTTCCAAGGGCTGGGGCTGGACAAGGACAACCTGATCGATCTCTCTTCCAACGACACCGTCTATATGAGCGTCATGCTGGCGAGGCAGCCGGGAAACTGGGTCGAACTGAGGCTGATGGACGGTTCCTACTCGACCGACCTGATAAAGTTCGGCCTTGGCAGCAACGATAAGTTTACCGCCCGGATGAATGGCACCAGCGCATACGGTGGAATGGTCGCATCTGCGGATGCCTATTTTGCCGTGCTTAAAATCGTGGCACACGCTTCGGGAAACGACGAAATCTTTCTGAAGGGCTATTCTGCCAGCGATGCCATCGACCTGAATGAACCGGATTGTTGGACGGCCGTGAACACCGCAGACATGAATGTCGTAATCGGAAAGCTGGATTTTACCGCCACGGCCGGTGCTATTGCCAAGATCGACGAACTTCGCATTGGGACGAGCTGGGCAGATGTGGTGCCTGACGAAAACCGCCGCCCGCCGTTCATGCATCCCTCCTTCAAACATGTGTTCAAGACAACCTATCAATACCGGATCTATGACGACAGCGGAGCCGCCTCCCCAAGATGCCTAGCGGTGGATGGCACCGTCGGCTATGCGGACGGCAGTCCGGTGAAATTGATGGACGAGGACGACCGGCGGGTGTTGGGGCAGCACTGGTATGCCTATCCGCTTCCGGATGGAAAATTCCGCCTGCGTACGGTTAACGATTCCTTCTGTATGCAGTCGGGTGCCAACGATGGCGACCCCGTCCAGCTCTATTCCGAGGTAGGGGGCAGCAACCAGGAATGGAACGCTGTTGCGCTTTCCGATGGAAAGATTGCTTTTCAAGGGGGAGGTTCAGGACTCTGCTTGGAGGCAACTTCCTTTGCCGACAACACCCCGCTCGATGTCGGTGCCTGGCAGGACGATTCCCGCCAGCGGTGGACGCTGAAGAACCAGGAACCCCTGCTCAGCCCCTATATCCTCAAGGATTCCAACGGGGAGCTGCTGGTGTTTTTCAGGGACGTGCTGCACAGTGCCGACAACAATCGGGGGTTTCTGTATGCTTCGGCGGACGGCGGGGAAACCTGGGCCGAGCGGCATGTCTTTGAGCAGAGTATCTATGAACCGACCCTGTTTGTCTTGGATGGGGCGCTCTACATGCTCTACATGGATTCGGATGATGCGACCAAGTTGCAGCTGAAGAAAAGCACGGACCATGGATTCACCTGGAGCAACCATGTGCTGGCAACCTACCCGTACCCCATCGAGACCGGTGGCGGAGCCGATGTTCTGGTCTTGGATGGGTTTCTTTTCTGGGGCTTTTTCGATGCGGGAGGCAGTGGCTCCTGGCCGGAAATGTTCCGCTTGCGGGCGGCCTCCTGCCCCGTCGGTGCCGACCTAGCAAATTCCGCCAACTGGACGATCACCGACCCGCTTCCGTTCCCCACCGCCCCCGCCGTTCCCGGCACGAGGAACGGCTGGCTGGAACCCAACTGCGTGGAGGGGCCGGATGGCCGGGTGTGGCTGGTTGCCCGCGTCGACAAAACCCCCTCCGGAGATGCGGCTGCGGTGCTGAAGGTTTCGGCAGATCGCACCTCACTGGAATTCACCAACCAATATCCCGCCCCAGGCAACGAGACGGGGTTCATCCATGCCCCCTGGGCGGGGTCGAGCACGTTTCATATGGTTCGCGACAGCGTGTCGGAGCGCTATCTTGTGATGAGCAATCCCTATCTCGGCGATCCGTCTTCCAGTACTCGAAATCCCGCCGCCCGCAACATATTGGCGCTCTACGAGACGGTGGACCTGAAGAACTACCAGCTTGTAAAGACGCTCGTCGACGACGACTCCTACGAGGATTGGAGCCAGTCGGTTTGGCGCACGGGCTTCCAGTCGCCGACGTTCGTAATCGACGGCTCTTGCCTGAAATATGTCTGTCGCACGGCCTACAGGGGTTTTGGCGACTACCACGACGGCAACATGATCACCTACCACGAGCTTGAAAATTTCCGCGACCGTCTTTCGCCCGACGGCGAAATGGCTTGGTACCGCTTCGATTCCCCGGAGGATCCGGGGTACGATTCCTCGAAGATGGGCGGAAATTTTGCCGCCATATCCGGAGCCGCATACGCCCCGGACGGAAGGTATGGCGGCTGCCTGAAATTTGACGGCATCGACGACAGCCTGGCGCTGATGCACCGGGTTTCCCCTAAACTGGAGGGAGCGGATGTGGTTGCTCTGTCGGTGTGGATTAAAAACGATACCCTGCCTGCCGGCCACATTTTCAGCAGTGCGATCGATGCGCTTCACGCAGGGCTCGAGGTGTTTGTCGAATCGTCGGGAATCAGGGTTGCAGGTCGCAGCGAGCCGGGCGATGCCTACCAGTCGCGGAGTTTTGCCTTTGTCTCGTCTGGAGAATGGCACCATCTGGTCGCCCAGTGGGATTTCGGCAACGATACGATGCGCCTGTGGCTGGACAAGGTCGAACAGACGGGGACTGGTTCCGTTTCCTTTGGTAGCTCCCGTTACCAGCGCGGCTCCCCTGCTCGACAGGATCGGATTGGATGTACGTTCTACGACAGCGATTATTTTGACGGCTGTATCGATGAATTCCACATTTATGGCCGGGCGCTAGACTCGGGGGAAATTACCGCCCTGTACAACGGCCCTGGATACGGCGGGTGGTCGTCCAGCTATTCGTTGACGGGAGGGGCTGGTGACGATGAGGATTCGGACGGCCTGGCCAACCTTGGCGAATATGCCTTTGGCGGCGATCCAACCAATGCAGCCGACCAAGGCATCACTCCAGAATATTATCTTGCCGAGTCGGGAGGAACCAACTGCTTTGGCTATGTCTATCCCGTTCTGTCGGATCCCAACAGCGGTCTGCTATACGATCTGGAAGTGACGGATGATCTGGTTTCCACCCCGTGGACCAATGGCGGGTATATCGTTGTCGGAACGAACATCACGGGCGGGAATCTCAATTTTGTCACCAACCGGATTGCGATGGAAGGCCCGGCGCAGCGCTTTGTCCGGCTGGTTGTTCGGCAACGGTAAAGGGGTGGAAGCGACCGGTCGGGGCGGCATGTCCGGGCGGCTATTTGTGGATGAATAAAATAAGGTGAAATTTTGATTGCAATAATTTCAGAAAGGAGTTACACAGATCGACGGTTGCTTGGCATGGTGCCGGGCGATGGTCGGCAGGCAAGGTGCTTGCCATTTCCGGGGATGGTTTTTCCGGGAATAACCAAAACCAAGGAGAAGTAAAATGGGAAGGAGAAACATGATGATAAAGAGAAGCATGGCATTGTTGCTAGTATCGTTGCTCGTGGTTGCAACTTCGGAGGCCGCGCTGATGGCCAATGAGGGTTTTGATTATGCAGTCGGAGACCTGAATGGACAGAACGATCCGAACGACGGCTTTCGTTGGGGATGGTCCACAAGCACCTACAATGTCGAGGCTGGTAGTCTGTCGATGACCAACTATCCGCTCGCCACAAGGGGAGGGAAGATGGCTGGATCGGGGGGAGCCCGCAGAACCTTCGGCTTCCGGGATCTGGGTCTGGACAAGGACAACCTGATCGACTTCTCTACCGACGACACCATTTATATGAGTGTTATGCTGCAGCGAGATGCCGCAGCGACCTGGGTCGAGTTGAGGCTGATGGATGGGAGCTACTCGACCGACTTGGTAAAGTTCGGTCTTGGCAGCAACGACAAGTTTACCGCCCGGATGAATGGCACCAACGCATTTGGGGGAACGGTCAATGGTTCCGATACGCAATTGGTTATTCTCAAAATCATGTCGCGCGCCACGGGCAACGACGAAATCTTCGTACAGGGTTATTCCGAGGCCGATACGATTGGGAGCGAGCCGACCACATGGAGTGCATCCAACAGCGCCGACATGAGCGATGTGATCGCGAAGCTGGATTTTACCGCCAGTGGCGGTCATACGGCTCGGATCGACGAAATCCGCATCGGATCGGAATGGCAGGATGTGATCCCCGAGCCAAGCGTGCTTGGCCTGATGGCTGTTGTCGGTGGAGGGCTTGTCTTTATCCGCAAGCGTTTCATGCTGTAATTACTGTTCTATTCGAAATTGTTGCGAAAACCGGGGCAGTGCTCCCCGATTTTCCTTCTGACTCCTCACTGGGTCAGGTAGCGAGATAAAAAAATTAACGGAGAATGAAATGATTAAGAAAAGCATGGCATTATTGTTCCTGTCGTTGTTGGTGTTAGGAACCTCTTCGCAGGCCGTCTTGATGGGCTACGAGAGTTTTAATTATCCGGACGGATCGCTGAATGGGCAAAATGATCCAAGCGACGGGTTTAAATTCCAATGGTATACGAGTACCTATTCGGTGGATACCAATGGATTGAGCATGCCCAACTATCCGCTTGCGGCGGAGGGGGGCGCAATGTCCGGATCGGGTGGTGCGGTAAGGACGCTCACCTTTGAAGGGCTGGGGCTCGATTCTGTGGGCTTGATCGACTTCTCTCAGGAACAAACCCGCTACCTCAGCGTCATGATGAAGCGAACCCCCGCGACCTGGATCGAGATGAGGCTACAGAATGCCGCCAAGGAGGATGTAGTAAAATTCGGTCTTGCCAGCAATGACAAGTTTTCGGCGAGGATGGCGGGTTTGAACGCTTACGGCGGCGATTGCTCCACCTCCAATGCCTATTTTATCGTGCTCAAGATCGTGGCACACAGTTCGGCGGACGACCAAATTTTCCTGAAAGGCTATTCCGGTTCCGACACGGTCGCTTCAGAGCCGACAAGCTGGACTGTCGTAAACAGCACGAATCTGAACGATGTCCTCACCCGGGTGGATTTTACCGGAAAGTCCGGCTATGTCTCGATGGTTGACGAAATCGTTGTCGGAACAACCTGGGAAGATGTGGCGGGCAACAACACCATCACTCCGGAGGCCGCCACCATCGTCAGTCTGGAACCCTATGCCGCAGGTGTTCTGGAAATGGTTGTCGATGCCCCCACGCCAAGTCTTTCATATCCAAAGGGTATGGATGATCTTGTCGCAGGAAGCTGGACAAATGTCGGGCACTCCATCGATGGAAATGCCCCCTTCGTCGTGACCAATCTCGACTATTCAACGGATTCGGGGTCGAACAAGGTGATCTATCTGGAAGCTGACAAAGCAGTCGGGTTCTTCAAGATCGACGCGGTCGGGGAATAAAACAGGCCATCTTCTCCCAATGGGTTTTGGAGGCACATGCGCCAACGACAATCCATTGGGTATCCCGGAAATAGACGGGAATTTACAAAACCTTTTGGTTTTTGTGCGGCGGTTTTCGACAACTGTTGGGGAGGACAGGGTTGCGAAACGCTCGTTCTTCCAAGCCTGCTGACTCCAGTAATTGGAACACAGACCATTGGTGTGGGCATCATGCTCACGAAACTCATCGATCTAAGGAAAAAACCATGACCAAGCAGATGCAACTCAAAGGGATCGTCCCGCCTCTCATTACCCCGCTCAAGGACCGCGACACGCTGGATATCCAGGGTTTGGAAAAACTAATCGAGCATATGATCGGTGGCGGTATTCACGGTTTGTTTGCGCTGGGCACCACGGGGGAGGGGCCTAGCCTCGGCTACCGCCTGCGAAAAGAGCTGATCCAGCGTGTTTGCCACCAAGTCGACAGGCGCATTCCGGTGGTGGTTGGGATCACCGACACGGCGTTTGTCGAGTCGGTAAAACTCTCGCGAATTGCGGCGGAGGCCGGTGCGGATGGAGTGGTGCTTTCGACACCCTACTATTTCCCGGCAGGCCAGACCGAGTTGGAGGAATATGTTCGCAAGCTGGTTCCCGAACTCGCCCTGCCCGTGACGCTCTACAACATGCCTTCGCTCACCAAGGTCTGGTTCGAGATCGAAACGCTACGTCGCCTTTCCAATTTGGACGGGATTGTCGGGGTGAAGGACAGCAGCGGCGACATGGTTTACTATTCCAACCTCTGCAAACTCCAAACCGAGCGTCCCGATTGGAGTTTCCTGATCGGTCCCGAGGAAAAAATGATTGAATCGATTTCCATGGGTGGGCGCGGTGGAGTGAACGGCGGTGCCAACGTCTATCCGAAGCTATTCGTGGAAGCCTACGAGGCGGCGGTGGCGGGCGACGCCGCACGTTGCGAAGTGCTACAGCAAAAAATAGAAGCTTTCGGCGAAATCTATAGCATCGGAAAATATACCTCGCGCTTCATCAAGGCCACCAAATGCGCTGCGTCGGTGCTCGGTCTCTGCGATGACTTCATGGCCGAGCCCTTCAACCGCTTTTATCCGCAGGATCGTGAAAAGCTTGAAGGCATCCTCAAAAAGATGGAGGTTGATTACCCTTCAGTGGCACTGGAACGCCTTTGATCCGCGAACTAGGGCATGTTCAAAAAAGGTAGTTTTTTCATGGGGTTGTAGATCAAGCTGGTGGGTTGGCTTCTTCCATGGTTTGGAAACGGAAGGGAGAAAATGTATGTGTCTTGGATGGATTGATATCGCGGTGCTGGCGGCCTATTTCGGGCTGACGATGGGAATGGGCTTTTTCTTTGCCCGGAAAAACACCAACACGGAAGAATATTTCCTGGGCGGGCGCTCGTTCCCCGGATGGGCGCTCGGCCTAAGCCTGCTGGGCACCTCGATCAGCTCCGTCACCTTCATCGCCTTTCCGGCGGACACCTTCAAGACCACCTGGATCCGCTTCCTTCCCCACATCGTCTTCCCGGTCGCGGCCCTGGTCGCGGCGTGGTTCGTCCTGCCGTTCTTCCGGCGCGGGACGATCTCCTCCGCCTATGAATACCTCGCCAAGCGGTTCGGCGGATCGGTCTCCTGCTATGCCGCCTCGGTCTTCCTGGTCATCCAACTGGTGCGCACCAGCACGATCGTCTATCTCGTCTCGCTCCTGATGCAGTCGATCACGGGGCTGGACATGGTCTGGTGCATCCTGCTCACCGGCGGCATCACCGCGCTGTACACCACCACCGGCGGGTTCGACGCGGTGATCTGGACGGACGTCCTGCAGACGCTCACGCTCATCTTCGGCTCCATTCTGATCCTGACGATCATCGTGCATGCGCTGCCCGGCGGGTTCGGGCAGATTGTCTCCGACGGCATCGCCAACCACAAGTTTTCGTTCGACCAATGGACGAAAGAGGGCGGCTACCAACCGCTGGTTCGGGGCTTCTCTTTCTCGCAAAAAACGGTTCTGATGCTGCTGGTCTCCGGCTTTGTGGGCTTTTTGACTGGGCAGTTCGACCAGACCTCGATCCAGCGCTGGTGCTCGGCGAAGTCCGCCAAGGAGGCGCGCAGTTCCATCTATTTTCTGGCCATCTCCAGCCTGCCGGTCTGGGGTAGCTTCATGCTGGTGGGCACCGCCATGTGGGTTTTTTTTCACCAGTTTCCCGACCCGACCGCCCAACAGATGCTCGACGGCACCCGCAAGGCCGAAGAGGTTGTTCCCTACTTCGTGATCAACTATCTCCCCCCCGGCATCACCGGGATCGTGATCGCCGCCGCGCTGGCCGCCGCGATGTCGTCGCTCAGCTCTAGCATCAACGCCGTCGGGATGGTCTGGGTGCAGGACATCTACCAAAAGTTCATGGTCAAAGACCGCGACGACAAGCACTACCTGAA
>WFRA01000392.1 GCA_015486775.1 Kiritimatiellales bacterium
CGGAATTGGTTTGCCAAATCCCCTCGCCGAACAAAACGGTCTCGCCCCGGAAGGTGACCGCTCCGCTATCCGTCGCCGACGAAAAATCGTAGCCGGACTGCGGAACGGATAGGACAGCGCTTTCGATGGAGGTAATATCGATGCTTCCCGCTAGCGGCGGAAGCCCGTTGGTTACCGTCAGGGTTCCCTTTTCCAGTAAAAAATGTCCGCCGGTCAGCAAGTTGGAGGAACAGAAAACATTCCCGTCCTCCTGCACGAACTCCGTGTCGCGCAAGACGCCGTCGGCGGCCGAGATGTGCGTGGCTCCCGTTCCTTTAAAACAGATATTGCTGACCGTTCCCCCGGTGAAGACCGCCTTTGCGGTTTCGGTTCCCGTAAACGCCATTTGCCCAATCGTTCCGCCATCGATCCGGGCATAGGTGACTCCCTGCCAGCCATAGCTTCCCAAACCAGAGGTCAGCGTCCGAAATTCCATGCGATCAAATTCCCCGCCTTGAAGCGTGCAGGTCGAGTCGTAGTAAAGCGCTCCGAATCCAAGCCCTCCATTGCGAAAATCACCGCCGGAAACCACGGCGTTGCAGTCCCACAAGGCCGCCCCAAATCCCGGGTCGGCAACCGCTCCGTTTGTGGTACCCGCCTGGCCGCCGATAAAGGTTCCGTCCACTATCCGGACATCCGAAACCGACGCGGAACAGAGTCCGCTCCCCCCGTCTGCCGTCACATCGCCATCCTCGGCATTGTTGGCAACTCCTCCGTTTCCTCCGCGAAAGATTCCGTTCGAAACAATGAGCGATCGGTCATGGTCTCGATATGCATCATCCTGAAAAAGGCAGAAGCCATATCCGCCCCGGGCTCCATTCAAATTCCCCATAAGAATTTGAAAGGGGAACACCTCTTCTTTGGAAGAGGCATAGCTGCCCGTTCCTCCATCTCCTCCCTGGTATGTCCCGCCGGAAACAATCCAGTTTCTTGCAACATCCTTGGTTACACAATGGACGCCGTCTCCGCCGATTACCCGCAGTCCTCCGGTGCCATTGCTTATCGTTCCCGCATCGCCTCCCGACGCATCCACACCGTTCCCAAAACAAAAATCGAAGCCCTCCTTTCCATTCGTGGAGGCAATGCCGTGTCTTCCTTTGACATCGGACGACTCAGTTTCATTGGGAACTGCTCCCCCTCCGGAGCCCGCGCGAAACACGCTGCTCGAGATCGAGACACGCCCCACATCGGAAAGTTGAACCCCAACCCCGCCGTTAAGGAATCCTTCTCCTCCTAGGCCTCCGTCAAAAGAAGAGCCCGCGATCTGCAGATCGGTTGCGCTTTCAACATAAGCCGCATAGTTGGTGGGATATTCCCCGCTGCCCGAAAACTGGAAACCCGACAGATCGACCGAGCCGCCGCCGACAATGTTGGTTGAATCCGCCAACACCAAAGAGCAGAAACAAACGACCATTCCAAAAACAACAGCACCCCGGTTCATAATTCCTCCCCAAACTCTATCCATACTTCATATTTCGCAGGCACAATATTGTCAAATTTCATACTGAAAGCAACTCTTTTTCAATCCTCCTGAACCACCACTCCATTCCCCTGAGCGGAGTCTCGCCCTCCAATTCCTGTTTCTATCCGCCCCTTCTTCCTTGCGGATTTTCTGCACTTACGATGGGGAGCAACGGTGCCTACAACTCATCGCCCGGCAGGGGCTTTCGTTTTGGAACGCGGTCGAGCACCTTTCCAAAGGCTCCAGGACGGTTTTTTTCGGCTCGTTCCGCAATGTAATCCGCCGTTGAGAGGGCGGCGACCTTTTCCGCAACTGCGGAGGCAATAAACAGATTGATGGACACACCGTCCTGCCGGGCAATCTCCCTGACATGCCGATGAATCGAATCGGGTAGGCGTAGGTTCAATGCGCTCATTTTATTTCTCCCAATAGTTTTGATGGTTCAATAATGCGGATTCCAAACAGGGAAGCTTGCGTGAAATCCTTTACGTTATATGTCACAATATCCACCCCCCCCGCTGCCACGGCAAGTTCCAAGACATGGTCGTCCTTCGGGTCGGAGAGTTGCGGCCGCCAAAGAAAATGGATCTTCCGCCCCTCTCCACAGCTGCAAAATCCGTTCAGGACATCGTCGATGGCTCTGTCCGAAAGATTGAGCTGTCGTTGATTGCGCTTCATCACCTCTTCATACTCGAATAACAGCGCGGTCGAAAGCTGCGGAACAATCCGCCTCTGTTCTATCAAGCGAAGAATCTGGTGGGATGCACCCATTGCAGAATACAATCCGGAGTATAAAACATTCGTATCCACAACTGCTTTGAACTTTTTCATTGCGATGATGGTGCTATATTCAGCACCGCATTGCAACCTAATCTGCAAAGAAAAAAGTGAATTCCAAATATTGAATAACGAACAAGGAATGTCGAAGAATGGTAAAGTCTCGCCCTCCAAGGCGGCGATACGGGTTAGATCGACAGTAGCTCCTGCACGTCGTCCCAGCCGAGGCCTTGTTCGAAGGCACCGTCTTTTTCGAGGGTGGCGTCGATGACGCTTTTTTTGCGGAGCTGCATGTCCAGCACCTTTTCCTCCACCGTGTTTTTGGTGATGAGCTTGACGGAGTAGACGGTGTTTTTTTGGCCGATGCGGTGGGCGCGGTCGGTAGCTTGGTCTTCGACGGCGGGGTTCCACCAGGGGTCGAAGTGAATGACCATGTCGGCACCGGTGAGGTTGAGCCCGGTTCCGCCGGCCTTGAGGCTGATGAGGAAGAGGGGGATGGAGCGGTCGGTGTTGAAGGTGCGGACGCGCTCCTGCCGGTTTTTGGTAGAGCCGTCGAGGTAGCAATATTTTAGGCCGCGGCTTTCGAGCTCGTCGCGCAGGATGCCGAGCATGGTGGTGAATTGGCTAAAGACGAGGATACGGTGGCCAGCATCGAGTGCTTCGTCGACGAGCTCGAAGAAGAGCTCCATCTTGGCGGAGGGATATTTGCTTTCAAGCCCTGGAAGTTTGAGCAGGTCGAGGTGGCAGCAGGTCTGGCGGAGCTGCAGGAGGATTTTGAGCACCTGCATCCGCGATTTGTTGAAGCCCTTTGCGTCGACCAGGCTGTTGATCTCCTTTTTGGCGCTTTCGAGCAGCTGTTTGTAGACCATGTGCTGGTCTTTGCTCAGCGTGCAGTGGGCGATGCGCTGGATTTTGTTGGGCAGATCCTTGGCGACCTCTTTCTTGAGGCGACGCAGGAGGAAAGGGTGGAGCTTGCGACGGAGCTTGAGTTGCGCCAGCTCGGCCTCGGGGCCGCCGGTCTGGATGGGTAGCTCGTATTTTTCGCGGAAGGTTTTGTGGTTGCCGAGGTAGCCGGGCATCAGGAAATCCATGATCGACCAGAGGTCGGAAACACTGTTTTCAACCGGGGTTCCGGTGAGCACCAGCTTGTGGCGGGCCTGAATCTCTTTCACCGCCACCGCATTTTGGGTGGTGCGGTTTTTGATGTGCTGGGCTTCGTCGAGCGCGGCCACGGAAAATTCGTGCTGGAGATAGTGTTCGAGATCGCGGCGGATGAGGGCGTAGGAGGTGATGACCAGGTCGCTCTCGCCCACGTTGTCCCAGTGTTCGTGGCGGTTGGCACCGTGCATCTTGAGTACGCGCAGGTGGGGGGTAAACTTGGCGGCTTCCTCCGCCCAGTTTTCCACCAGGCTGGTGGGGCAAATGATGAGCGAAGGTTTTCCGCGCGCCTCTTCGCCCTGCCGTTCGAGCTGGAGCCAGGTGAGTGTTTGCAGGGTTTTGCCCAGCCCCATTTCGTCGGCCAGAATGCCGCAGAAGCCGCTTTTTTCCAGATATTGGAGCCAGTAAACCCCGCTTTTTTGGTAGTCGCGCAAGGTGCTTTC
>WFRA01000393.1 GCA_015486775.1 Kiritimatiellales bacterium
CCAGTGGACACCATTACCGCCGACAATATGATTGTTCTAGCCGTTGTTTTCATTTTCATCTCCTTCGTTCCCCTATTTAAACAAGAATTTACTCCAGATTTCCAAGCGAATCTTTACGCCCCATTGTGCCGTACTGTCAAAGACATATTTACGCCATCATATGCCGCAATGAGTGGGGTCATCAAAAAAGAGTTAAGAATCTTCGGCGGGAATGTGCGCCGTTTGCGGAATGCGAGTGGAATGACACAGGAAAAGTTGGCGGAACTGGCAGGCCTCAATATTCGTACTGTCCAAAAAATCGAAGCTGGGCAGACCAATATCCTCATTACCACAGCAGCTCGTATCCAAAAGGCTTTGGCTTGTGATTGGAACACTATGATGCAGCTCTAAATCGTTTCCAATCTGGAGGAGCTAGGCGGCTCTCTGTTTCAAGATCCCGAGTTGCTTGCCAATCCCGGGGAATCTGTGCCTTCGGCTTGCCATTCACGCATGGGCAAGCTTTGAGCTGACCAACCGATTTAGGCTAACCTGTTCTTCGGAGGCTTCCATGGCTAGATGGCGGTGCATTTCCGGCGGAACGCGAACCATGAACTTTCCGCTGTATCTGCGGGTGGCAAGCGGCTCGGGGATCTTCTCGCTGTTTTCCTGCATGTCGGCAACCACGCCGGCCACGGTCTTGCGAATCCCCCGCAACGCGCCTTCGGGAGTGGGTGCAAGCCAGCTTAGGCCGGGGAATTCGCTGCAAAGCGCAACGTGTTCCTGATCCTCTTCCGACCAGACAACGCGGTAGGCATAGTGATCTGATTTATTTCGTTCCATTGTTCAACCTCGCTATCGCTTTTAGAACCTGTTTGACCTGATAGGCCTTCGCTTTTCCCTTGCTGTTTTGGATGTTTACGCGCGGATCGCCCTGCCATGGTGTCTTGTAGACCCGATGGCTGCTTGCCGATTGCCGTGCTTCTCCAAAATACAAATCGCAAACCTTGCAAAGTTCCTGAAAACGAATATTCTTCGGGGTCTCCGCCATCTTCTTCAGGATGCCGTCTATTGTTGCTATCGGTTCCGGTAGTATCACTATTGATACTTCCCGTAACCCCAAACCGAAACAAATTTTCTCTCTTGGTCAAGCTGTTTCCACCATATGGGAAAGTTGTGCAGCTCTCTGCTTCGAGATCCACAATGCCCCTTTCCTGCGGCGCATCAAGGTTTGGGTTGGGGGTCGAGTTCGGGCTGGCAGAGCTCTAGGAAGTTGCACTGGTGGCAGTTGGCCGGATCGTGCGTCAGCTCCCACTCCTCCTTGGGAAGGGGCACATTGGCGACGCGGTCGTGGTCGACGAGATACTCGGTCATTTCGCCAACGGAATCGCTCATCAGCGCCTTGGTTTGCTCCAGCTCCTCTTCCGAGATCTGGAAGGGGAGCACCTGCCCTTCGTTGAGATATTCGACGTAGAGGAAAATGTTTTCGAGCTTGGCACCGTGCTTGACGATGGCCCAGAGCGCGTAGAGCGACAGCTGGAGGCGGTGCTGTTCGGCCTTAATCTTCCCGGCCTTCCAGTCGTGGATGTGCACTTCGTCGCCGAGTTTATAAGCATAGTCGGGGATGGAGTAGATCTTCACGCCCTCGTAGATAAAATGCTCCACGTCGCCGCCTTGCTCCGGGGTCGCGATCTGGAACTCCTGGCCGGGCGATATTTTTCCAACCCTTGGAAGCACCTTGTCGATAAAGTTGGCGATGCAGTTTTGCACCTGCGCCGCAATCTGCCGCTTGGCTTCGTTGTCGTCGTCGATCGTTTTGTAGTAGTGGCCGCGCAGGCAGCAAAAGCGTTTCGGAGCACTGCGCCAATTGCCCTCGAGCGACTCTTTCCACTTTTGCCCCAAGAAGGGGCGGGCAATGGTTTTCCACGCCGCGTCGGCATCGACCGGAATGCCCTGCTGATGCTGGCGGAGCACCCACATGATGGCATTTTCCGCCGCCTGCCCCATCAGCCCCCAGCGGTTGTCCATCTTGCAGAGGCGGTAGGCGGTCTTTTGCTCCTGCGACGCATTGCGCGCCCAGCCGCCCCACATGGCATACTTGGCCCAATACCGCCGGCGGCGGCACTGCCCAAAATCCTCGGCCGCGCTGAACGACCACGAAAAGGCGTTTTTGAGTTCTCCCACAACTTTCCCTCCAGTTTTCCAATGATCGGAATACAACCCAAAAGCAGGATTCCATGCGAGACGATATTCGTTAAATCCACTTTGCCGGACGTTCCGGCCGCCCGGTGGGCACCGCGCAAAGAAAAAGGCGCCGGGTCCGGAGACCTGCGCCTTTTTCCTCCGGTAGATCCGGCGGCTACATGCGCAGGGTCAGGTCGAGGATTCCATCCGGCTTTTCATCTTCGAGCGAATCGAGCACCATCTTGGCGCCGCCGAAGTCCTGGAAGGCGGTAAGCTCGTCGGGTACCGCGATGCAGGCCGCCCCGGCGGTCAATGCGCCCTTGCAGGCGGTCTGCGAGGAGACCACGGCCACGAGCGTCGCGTCTTCCTTGTCGCATTTCTTGAGCATCTTCAGCCAGTCGTCGGCGCGGGGGAAGGAAGCCTTCACGTCGTCGGGGATGATCAGCTCGACACCCAATTCGGTCAGTCCAAGCCGATCCATCAGTTTTGTGGCCAGCTCTTCGGGCAGCGCGGTGAATGCTAGCACCGGGATGTCGCGTTGCTGGGTGGCCTTGATCAGCTTTTCGAGCCCCTTGTCGAGTTCGGCCTCTTTTTCGCAATAGGCCGCGATGGCCTTTTCCACCGCCGCGACGGCTTTTTCGATGGCATCGGCCTTTTTGCCGGCCTGCTTCAGCACGCTGGTGATAGCGGCGCGGGGCAGGGGTGACATGCTGGAGCGGGAAAAGAGCACGGGGGTCAGTTCAACACCCTTGGTCTTGGCCGCGGTCTGAATGGACTCGAACTCCACCTTGCGCTTGTCCGCTGCAATATATTCAAGTTCGAAGATCAAGGCGTGGGTTGCCCGCGCCTCGTCTGTCTTTTCTTCTGTGCTCATAAATCGAATGCTCCTTGTATCCAGCTTTTTATTTGAAAAAATGAGCGCGTAGTGTATGGGGCTTGCTCCATCAGGTCAAGTACAGGATTCCCGCCGGAAAAGCCTTTCGGCGGCTGGAATGCAATTCCCCGCTTTATAGGGTTGCAAGCCGGGTGCGGGGCATGGATGATACTCCGAATTTTGAAAGAACGTAGCCGGAAATGATTGGATTTTGGGGAAAAATACGATGAAAAAAGCGATTATTGCACTCGAAGACGGCACCTGTTTCGAAGGCCGCGCGTTCGCCGGTGCCGGCGAGTTTTTTGGCGAGCTGGTGTTCAATACCTCGATGACCGGCTATCAGGAGATCCTCACCGATCCCTCCTACCACGGCCAGATCGTCACCATGACCTATCCACTCATCGGAAACTACGGCATCAACGACGAAGATGCGGAGTCGCGCGGAATCTTTGCGCAAGGCCTCGTGGTTAGCGAATGCTCGCGGATTTACAGCAACTGGCGCGCCGCCAAATCGCTCCCCGAATATCTCGAAGAAAACGGAAAGATCGGCGTCGACGATGTCGACACCCGCGCCATCACCCTGCACATCCGCGACAAAGGCGCCATGAAATGCATCGTTTCCACCGAGGATCTCGATAAGGCCAGCCTCGTTGCCAAAGCGAAAGCCTCCGCCGGGCTGGTTGGCCGCGACCTCGCCACCGAGGTCACCTGCGCAGAAAAATATGTCTGGCCCGAGGGCGGCAAACCGGATGCCAACTATCGCGTGGCTGTTATCGACTGCGGCATCAAACTCAACCAGTTGCGCATCTTCGACGACCTTGGTTGCGAATGCACCGTCTATCCCAACAACTCCAACGCCGAAGAGATCCTCGCCACCCGCCCCGACGGAATCTTTGTCTCCAACGGCCCCGGCGACCCCGCCGGCGCCCCGGAAACCACGGAGCTCGTCGGCAAGCTGATCGAATCAAAAGTTCCAATGTTTGGAATCTGTTTCGGTCACCAGATGCTTGGCCGCGCCCTCGGCGCCGACACCTTCAAACTCAAATTTGGCCATCGCGGCGGAAACCAGCCCATCCAGGATCTGCGCACCACCAAGGTCGAGATCGCCTCGCACAACCACGGCTTCTGCATCGATGCCGACACCGTCGACCCCGCCGTCGCCGAAATCACCCACCTCAATCTCAACGACAACACCGTCGCCGGGCTCAAGCACAAGCAGCAGCCGCTCTTCTGCGTGCAATACCACCCCGAAGCCGC
>WFRA01000394.1 GCA_015486775.1 Kiritimatiellales bacterium
CCCCAGACCTGCACAAACGGGGTGCCCGGTTCGAGGGCGGCGTCGAGCACCAGCAGGCCGGAGTGATCCTCGCCCAGCCCCAGCTCGTCCTTGGCGCAGAGCATGCCCATCGAGACCTCGCCGCGAATCTTCGCCTTCTTCAGGGTAATGCCGCACGGCAGCGTGGTGCCCACCGGGGCAAAGGGATATTTTCCGCCCACCTCGACATTCGGTGCGCCGCAAACCACGCGCATCGTCTCCTCCGCGCCATACTCCACCGTGCACATGCGCAGCTTGTCGGCGCCGGGATGCGGCTCGATCTGCAAAACCTGACCCACCACCACGCCCGCAAAATCCGAGCCGACCGTCTCGATCACCTCCACCTCCAGGCCCGCGAAGGTCAGCTTGTCCGACAAGCCCTCGATGGTATCCTCGAACTCAACATATTCTTTCAGCCAGCTGACGGGTACTTTCATGGTTTTCTCCAATGCAAAAATGAGCGTGGTTTATAGCCTTTGTACCGAAGCGGCTCAAGCCATTCCACGCTTAACCACCCATTCAGGCACATTGCTCCATCTGGACGGGATGGACGCGGCCAAGCTTGACTCGCTTGCGGGCCTTCCAGAGGTTGAAGACATCCTGCATGGCCAGCCAGCTTTCCGGGGTGCGTCCCAAGGCCTTCGACAGGCGCAAGGCCATTTCGGGGCTGACGTTGCTCCGTCCTTTCAGGACACGGTTCAGTGTGGATGCGGAAACATCAAGCTTGGTCGCCAGAAAGCGGCAGCTCAAGTCAAAGGGTTCCATGTAGGTGGCTTCGATGAACTCGCCGGGGTGTGGTGGGTTGTGCATGCTCATTAGTGGTAGTCCTCGTAGTTTAATATGTAGACATGTCCGTTGGTGAACTCGAACGTCAACCGCCAGTTTCCACTGACGTCTATTGCCCAAATTCCTTTCCGGCTCCCCTTCAACGGGTGCAACCGATAGCCGGGAATGTCCATGTCGTCAATCGTTTGTGCCGTGTCCAAGGCGGCAAGCTGCATTCGCAGCTTGTTCTTGTGCTTGGCCTGTATGCCGCCAAGCGTTCCTTTCCTATAAAAGCGCTCCAATCCCTTGTGCTTGAAGGAAATGATCATGCAGGGGATTGTAGCGCGTTGCGCAACACAGTCAAGAAGGCGATTAGCCCACGTTCGAAAAAAGGTTGAACGCCCCGTTCGACCCGCGCACAAATGGCCGACGGTGCGGACAGGCAAGCGGGACGCTTGCGCTACTTTCAAAAAAACGATGCTCCCCCGCACCTCGTCATGCTAGGTTTTGAACCAAACGAGGAATCTATTTTGAAATTCGAACATCTACGCCACAAGCCGCCCACCGAACTCAAGGAGGAGCGCCCGTTAATCGTCGCTTGCAGCCCCCTGCGCAGCAACGTCAACCTTTCGACCATCTTCCGGACGGCCGGTTGCTGCGGGGTGCGGGAAATTATTGCAACCGGCAACGCGAAGCTGATCGGCAAGATTGCCCGCGACGGGGCGGAGCACGTCAAGCTCACCACAAAAAACAGCCTGCCGCCGGTGCTGAAAAAACTCAAGGCGGAGGGATATGCGCTGGTGGGCCTGGAGCAAACCACGAACTCCACGCGCCTCGCCGACTATGCCTTCCCGAAAAAGACGGCCTTGGTGGTGGGTTCGGAAAGGGAGGGTCTTTCGGACGAGTGTTTGATCCTGCTCGACGCCGTGGTGGAGATCCCCGTCTGGGGCATGCCCTATTCGTACAACGTGGCCACGGCCACCTCGATGGCGCTCTACGAATATTGCCGCCAATACCCGGCAGGGTAGAAAAAAAACCGCTCCCCCGGTAGGAGAGCGGCTTTTCCAATCTCTGGAAGAGACGGACTAGCGGGCGTAGAACTCGACCACGCTGGAGATTTCGCAAACCACCGGAACTTCTTCGCGGGTGGGCAGGCGATTGAGCTCGGCGGTCAGCTCCTTGTCGTTGGCCGTGATGTATTCCGGGGTCTTGGCGACCTGCTGCGCGAGCACGAAGCTGTCGAGATCCTTGGATTTTTCGCGGACGGTAATCTTGTCGCCGATGCGCACCTGATAGGAAGGAATATTTACCTTCTTTCCATTCACGCGGAAGTGCGCGTGTCCCACCATTTGGCGCGCCTGGTAGATCGAGCGGGCCATTCCGGAGCGTAGCACCACCACGTCCAGACGGCTTTCGAGCATTTGTAGCATCACCTCGCCGGTGTTGCCCGCCTTGCGCGAAGCCTTCTGGAACACGCCGCGAAGCTGCTTCTCGCTCATGTTGTACTGGTGGCGCAGACGCTGCTTTTCCATCAGCTGGCGGCCATAGTCGGACTGCTTGCCGCGACGGCGGCTCGGGCCGTGCTGTCCCGGCGGATTGGGGCGGCGCTCGAGGAATTTTTCGGATTTGGGCGAAAGGGCAACGCCTAGACGGCGTGCCTTCTTAATTTTTGGTCCTGTATATTTCATTGTTCGTTCCTTTCCGTTCCCGTTGGCTTCCCTGCAAATTAAGCGGGTTGTACCCGCCACCCTTCCGCGTGGGGCAGACATTCCTGTCTGCCCGTGCAGGCTGCAAAGCCTGGCCACATCTTCAATTCGGGCGCTCGCCCCGCACCGTGCGGTATTTGTTCCTTTTGGCGATGATCCTTCGTTCGGGTTTCCGTTCTACGGGAAAACAGGCGGGCATTTATATAGAATCGCCCGAGC
>WFRA01000395.1 GCA_015486775.1 Kiritimatiellales bacterium
GCAGCTACATGGACAAAACCTGCACCCGGGTCTATCCAACCAGCCCCAAGTCGAATAGGTATTAGGGGCCGACGCGGAAGGAACGGCGCATTGGTTGCCCGCAAGCCGCTTTCCAAACCCTGGAAAACATGATCCCAACACCGCATTGTGTGATCGGCTTGAGGCACAAGCCCCCGCCCAGATCGAGCAACCCACTGACGGTGAGGATCTTGTATCCTTCGTTACGAAGGGCGTCGATGATGCCAGGGACGGCGGCGAGGGTAGCGGAGCGGTCGCCTCCGCCATCGTGCAGGACAATGATGGAACCCGGTCGCACTTTTTTCAAGATCCTTTGCTGGATCTTTTTGGGGTCGGTCGTTTTCCAATCACCGACGACCACATCCGCAGCGATATTTTCAAGATGCCGTTCCCTGAGAATTTTTCCTTGCCCGAAAGAGAGGAATCCATTGGGCGGGCGGAACAGAACCAGGTTGGTCACGCCGATGCCCCGGAAGGCGGCATCCATTTTGTCGAGCTGCGCATTCACGAAGGATTTTTTCTTGAAGGCGAGTGTCGTCCAATCATAGGAATGGCCTCCCACTTCGTACCCTGCCGCCAGAATCTTTCTGGCGGTTTCGGGGTGCGCCTCGATCTGCTTTCCAATCAGGAAAAAAGTGGCCTTGGCTCTTTTCTTGGCCAGCACCGCAAGCAATTGCTCGGTGAAAGGCGGGTTGGGGCCATCGTCAAACGTCAGCGCTACCACCTTCTCCGAGGTTTTGATGCGGCGAATGCCCGCCTGCGATGACCCGGGAAGCGCCACGACTGCACAGAGCAGAAGGATTGGGATGGGCAGAAGGTTATTCACTACGCACACCGTCGCATATTTTTCCAAGGGATGGAAGTTTGCCGTAGGTTTTGTTTGAATATACCGTGCCGCCAGACGGTGAAGGTGTCGGAGTAGAGTTTCCGGGTGAGGGCATGGAAGCCCTCGCGCAGCTCTTGCGCCGTCATTTCCAAAGGTCGGAAGTTGAGGTCGAATAGGGTGCATTTTTTCCAGTTGGTTGGCTCGATCAGGCGGTTGGCCTTTTTTAATCGTTCATACAACGCCGTTCCGGGGAACGGAGTGAGGATGGTGATCTGCACTTCGTAGAGCTCGGCATCGCGGACGAAGGCATAGATGTCGTCGAATACGGCGGTGGTCTGGCCATCGAGGCCAACGATAAAGCAGCCATTTACGGTGATGCCGTGCGATTGGATGGTACGGATCGCCTCCTTGTATTGCGCGAACCTTTTTTGTTTCCAGTCCAATCCGCTGAGCGGCGCGGCGGTCGGGCTTTCGAGACCAATCAGCACCTGGGCGCAGCCGGAGGCGCGCATCATTTGCAGCAGCTCTGGATCTTCGGCCACGGAGAGGTCGGTTTCGGTGAACCATTTAATTCGCCGTTTTCCAAGCTCTGGAAGAAGTCGCTTCCAGTAGGCGCGGTTGACGAAGCTATTGTCGTCGGCAAACTCAATGAACGGATGCGGCCAGATTTCGCAAATGCGGTCGATCTCGGCCAGCACCTTTTCGATGGGCTTTTGTTTGTAGCAGGAACAGATCAGATTCGATCCCGCGCAAAACTCGCAGTCGCGCGGGCAACCCCGGCTGGTCTGCACCGTCAGCCGGTTATACTTTGAAATGTCGAGCAGTTCGAAAGCTGGCATTGGCGCATCATCTAGCGAGAAGTCCAACTTGCGCGCATCGTAGACGAGCTTCAGTTCCCCCTGTTCGGCATCCCGCAGCACCTCTGGCCAGACCGCTTCGCCTTCGCCCAGCATGACGGAGGTGGCATATTTTTTCGCCTCGTTTGGCAAGGCGGTCACATGCGTTCCACCCATCACGACGGGGATTCCGCGGGCGCGGAAACGCAACGCCAGCTCGTAGGCCTCGTTGATCTGCGCGCTGTAGCTGGAGATCGCAACCAAGTCAAACCTATCATCCAAATCGACGGCCGTCACTTTGGATGATAGGTCTGGGATTCCGAAGTAGTGGATTTCGTGGTGCTTCGGGGTCATTCCCGCCAGCGTCAAAAGTCCAAGGCTTGGAAGCGATGCGATCTGCTTGCTGCGTTCCATAAAGCCGGGAAGGGTGAGTCCGAGTTCCAACAATTCCGGTATCGCAAGCGCGAATGCCGCTCATAGCTAGACCCTCCTCGAAAAGGTTTCCGCATTTAAGTGATTGCATTTCGAGGGTCGAATTGTCCATACTTGCCGAGTAGTAGTAAATATGGAGAAAGCTTGATGGATTCTAGTGGAAATGTATTTACTTTTGAGGACGCCGAGGCTTCGAACCCGCCCCTTTTCGTGGCGTTGCCGGATACTGATTTCCGGGATTATCTCCATGAGATTGCCTCTTTTGCCGAGTCGCATCCCGATGTTGTCGCCTCTGTCGAAGCGGATCAGGACAGGCTTGCGCTTGAAAAGAAGCAGCTGCGCGAGGCGGACAAAAAAATCTCGGCAACTCCTGATTTTCCCCATCTGAAGATGGGCGGGAACCAGACCTCTGCAAGCATTCCAACGCTGATGACCGGTCGCCCGAGAACCCCCGCCTTCCTCGTTTTCATTCTCTACATGCTAAGGGGGTTCCTGGGGTCTGTGAGCGACAAGCAGGCAACGTGTTTCATGGATGAATCCATTTCCCTGCACAGCTTCCTTATGGATCGTCATCTTCGTTTGCCGGCGGAAACAACGATGATTGAAAACACCAATCAGATCAGTGCGGCAACGCAGGAGCTGATTTTCAAGCGACAGATTGAGGACATACTTGAAGAAGGGCTTGATGACTTCAGGGAGTTGACCATCGACAGCACCGGCGTTGTTGCCAACTCGGCCTGGCCGACCGACGGGAAAACGCTTATCGGATTAATCGAGCGCATCTACCGAGTAGGCCGAAAGCTCAATCGGTTTGGACTCGTGGATTTTGTTGAGGGCCATCTTCCCCGATGGATCGGCGAAATGAATACCATCGAATTTGAAATCAATCTCGTCGGCGGAAAAAAGGGGGCCAACAGAAAACGCAGAAACCTCTACGGCAAACTGCTCAAGAAGGGCGGCATGGCGGTAAACGCATTGCAAAAGGAGTTTGCGAAAAAAGCACAGAGCATCCCCGTCGGGAATATGCTGCCGAGCCAGATTCAGCAGATGGATCGAATCATCGGACAGCTTTGCAACGATTTGACCGATGCCCGGCGAGTTCTCGACTATACCTGCAAACGCATCTTCGAAGCAGAGACCCTGCCTGCACGCGAAAAGATACTCAGCCTATCCGACGGCTCCGCCGCCTATATCAGCAAAGGAGAACGCGAACCGATCATCGGATACAAGCCGCAGCTCACCCGTTCGCTCAACGGCTTTGTCGCCGACCTAACGGTTCCTCAAGGCAATGCCGCCGACTCCGCACAATTCGTTCCCTGCATTTTCGATGCAATCGCCCGCACCGGAGTCCTTGCGGTATTGGTCAGCAGCGACGACGGCTACTCCTCCAAAGCCGGAAAAGAAGAACTCGAAGGCATTGGAATCGGAATCGTCAGCATCAGCGGATCAAAAGGAAAAAAGATAACCGACCCCGAAGAGTGGGACAGCGAACCCTACCGCAAAGCGCGCAACGACCGCTCCGCCGTTGAGTCACTCATGTTCACCCTAAAAGACGGTTTCGAATTCGGACGGCTCTCCCGATGGGGAATCGACGCCGTCCGAAGCGAACTTACCGGGAAAGTCCTCGCCTACAACTTTTGCCGGAAAATAGAGATTCGCAAACGACAGGCCGAGCAACTACGGCTGGCCGGATAGCACCGCCCTTCACCCCACCTCCAACTGAAATCCGACCACACCCACAGGATTGCTGTGCCAAAATGGAGCCTTCAAACCGCCAAATTCACGCTAAACAACCCGAAAACGGCATCCGAACCGGCCAACTCCGGCATCTACCTCCCTCCAACATTCCCCGGAACCCCTTTTGCCACAGCTTTATTCTGAGATTCGAGCTTTTCGAGTACCCTCTAGC
>WFRA01000396.1 GCA_015486775.1 Kiritimatiellales bacterium
GTGCAACCCGGCCAACACCATGAAGAATTTTGCGTGGCAGGAAAAATCCCCCTCCCTCACAGGAAGTCGACGGCGACAGTAGCCAAGGTGGCTAAGAAACCAACCCCGTTGTATTATCCGCCACCAATTACACTTGTGTTTCCCACACAACAAACAGTACATTTTTGTGCTTGATTGCGATAGGGGCTCCAATGCCGCATGTTTCCCAGAGGATTTCCGCCTTTGTACCCCCTACGCATCTTCGTGGCCAAGTTCGCGCCGAACATGGGCCGCGAAATCGGCAAGATACCCTTTGGCAGAATGAGTTAAATTAGGAGGAAAATCATTTCGCCCCCCGATTATTCCGCCATCAGGGTGCAATCCATGGGCTGGCAAAGCGGTTTTGCGGCGAAAGCAGGGAAATGAGGATGAAAAAATGAACCAAAGCGACAAGAAACTGGATGTCCTGTATAAAATCTCGCAGGCTACATCCGCCCGGCAGCACAATGTTTCGGAGCTGCTCAACGAGGTGCTGCAGATCATGGAGACCGAGATGGGGGTGCTGCGCGGCACCTTCACCCTGCACAAGCCGGGGTCGGACATCCTGGAAATCGAGGCGTCGAGCGGCCTCTCCAGCAGCGAAATGAGCCGGGGGCAGTACCGGCTCGGCGAGGGCATCACTGGCCGCGTCGGCCTGACCGGCCACCCCGAGATGGTTCCAGAGATCGGCCGGTCGCCCGATTTCCTCAACCGCACCAAGGCGCGCGACGAGCAGGAAACCGCGTTCCTCTGCGTTCCGATCATCCACCACAAGGAGGTGATCGGCACCATGAGCATCGACCTTCCGGGCTGCTCGGAGACGGAGCTCAACGGCTATTTTCTCTTTCTCCAGCATGTGGCGCACATTCTCGCCTCGGCGGTATCGACCATCCGCGAGGAGATCGAGGAGCTCAGCGCGCTCGAGTCCGAAAACAAGATGCTGCGCCGCCAGCTGGGCGACCGCTACAGCATCGACAACATGGTCGGGAACTGCAGCTCCATGCGGGCGGTCTACGAACAGATTGTCCAGGTGGGCAACAGCACGGCCACCGTCCTCGTGCGCGGCGCGTCGGGAACCGGCAAGGAGCTCGTCGCCCGCGCCATCCACTTCAACAGCCCGCGCAAGAACAACGCCTTTGTCAGCGTCAACTGCGCCGCCCTGCCCGAAAACCTGATCGAGAGCGAACTCTTCGGCCACGAAAAGGGTGCCTTCACCGGGGCGGCCCAGCAGCGCAAGGGCCGCTTCGAGCTCGCCAACGGCGGCACCATCTTTCTCGACGAGATCGGCGACATCTCCCCCGCCGTCCAGGTGCGCCTGCTGCGCGTACTCCAGGAAAAGACCTTCGAGCGCGTGGGCGGCAACGAAACCATCACCGTCAACGTCCGCGTGGTGGCGGCCACGAGCCGCAACCTCGAAGAGGGCATGGTCAACGGCACCTTCCGCGAAGACCTATATTATCGCCTCAACGTCTTCCCGATCCTGCTCCCGCCCCTGCGCGAGCGGCGCGCCGACGTCATGCTACTGGCCGACCACTTCCTCCAGAAATACGGGGAGATGTACGGCAAGCAGATGAAGCGCATCTCGACTGCGGCCATCAACATGATGATGACCTACCACTGGCCCGGCAACGTCCGCGAGCTGGAAAACTGCATCGAGCGCGCGGTGCTCACCTCGTCCGACGGCGTCATCCACGGCTTCAACCTGCCACCCTCACTCCAGACCACCGACGAGACCCGCACCAACCTGCTGCCCGAAAACGGAACCAACCTCAAGCAGATGGTCGAGGCCTACGAGCGCGAAATCCTCATCGACGCCCTCAAAAAGCACCGGGGCAACGCCACCGCCGCCGCCCGCTACCTGCAAACCACCCAGCGCATCATCAACTACCGCATCAAAAACCTCGGCATCGACCCGAAAAACTATAAATAGGCTTTAGGGCATGGAGATTCCCAAACAAATCAAGTCGCTTGAAAACCGGTTTTCAGCCAGAGGCATCGATAATGCCAGACGGGTGGCGGAGGAACTGTTGGCGCATGTGCTCGGATGCAGGCCGCTGGAGGTCTACCTGCGCGAGGTGCTGCTTGCGGAGGAGGAGTTCCCGTCTTTGGAAAAGCTCGCCGCGCGGATCGAGGCGGGCGAGCCGCTGCAATACGTGGTCGGCCACGTCGATTTTTTCGGGCTGGAAATCGGGTGCGACCCGCGGGCGCTCATTCCGCGCCCCGAAACCGAGCTGCTGGTCGAAGAGGTGCTCGCCTCCAAATCCTGGAACAAGCTGGTGGATGTGGGCACTGGCTCCGGCTGCATTGTTTTGGCACTGGCCGCAAACCGTCCCGAGGCCAACTTTACCGCAGTCGATATTTCAACCGATGCCCTCGCCCTCGCCAAGGAAAACGCCCGGCGACCGGGGCTGGACAAAAATATCCAATGGCTGGAAAACCACCTGCTCGACGGCTTTGCCCCGGCAAGCCTCGACGCCGTCGTGGCCAACCTGCCCTATATCTCTTCCAAGGATTGGGAGGCGCTCGAGAGTTCCGTCCGCGACCACGAACCGCGCCCGGCGCTCGAGAGCGGCCCCTCCGGCATGGAGCTGATCGAGGAGCTTGCCGGCCAGGCACGCACGGTGCTTGTCCCGGGCGGGATGCTTTTCCTCGAATTCGGGTTCGACCAAGGCGAAGCCATTTTCCAATGCCTGGAAGAAAAGGGATATTCAAACATCCGCATCAAGCCCGACCTCGCCGGACTCGACCGGATGGCCGTGGCCAAAAACCCGGGCAGCCTTCTTCCCTAGAGCGCGGTCCTGACCTTGGCCAGCTCGACCCCCGGAGCGATGGCGGAGAGCACCTTCTGCAGTTCGGCCTCGTCGCCGTAGAGGTGGATGATGGTCTGCACGTGCGTGCCGGTGGCACCGGGCTGGAGCGCCAGGGCGGGCGAGGAGGATTCCAACTCGTAGAACGGCCCCATCTGCTCGCCGCTCTCGTCGACCGGCCCGTCGTTGTAGGAGTTGAGGGCGTCGCCCTTGAAGGGTTCGTCCTGGATTTCCCACATGGAGTTGACGTAGCTGTGGCTGGCATCTTTCGGCTTCTGGGCAATCAGCAGGGTCATGCGCCCGGCCACGGGATCGTAGGAACCCGAGACGCCCATGGAGCGCGCGGGCGCTACGCCGATCTTGCCGCGCTCGTTGCCGTCGGTCTTGAAGTAGATCACGCCATCCTCCGCCTTGAGGCGTTCGGGCGGGACCGCGCCGAAATAGTCGGCGTTGACCACGGGGCCGAGTTCGGATTCCGGCCCCTGCCTGTAGGGGATGAAGACGGTGGTGGTTTCCGAAGGCTGGAACATGCAGAGGATCCAGATCGAGAGCAGGCCGGACTCCGGCCTCCACGCCGCGTCGCCATCGTTTTCGACGGTGTTGACCGTCTGGTAGGCGACCATGTCGAGGCTGGACGGGATCTCCATTCCAAGCATTTTGCCGACCTTCTTTTCGTTCAGCAGCTTGACGGTTCGTTCGACCTCCACCTCGAACCGGGTGCCGGAGTGGTTCACCAATTCAAAGTCGGCTTCGAAAGCGAGCGAGTCCTTGCTTTGTTCGTCCACCTCCCACGGCAGGTTGTCGAAGGCGTCCGGCGTGAACCAGTCGTCGAAGACAAATTGGGTTCCGGGGGCGAAGAAGATGGAGTACTGCCCGCCTTCGGGGCCCATCCAGAAGCGCTCCTCGCCACCGAAGGCATACATATGCTCGTCGAGCTTGCCCTTGGCCTGC
>WFRA01000397.1 GCA_015486775.1 Kiritimatiellales bacterium
GGAGAGGGCTTGATGGATCAGGCATTGCCAAACCGTCAGAGCATTCGGAAGAAGGGGTGGGATTATGCCTCGCCGGGCTATTATTTTGTGACGATGAACACGCAGGCGGGGCGGGCGTTGTTTGGGACAATCGTCAATGGGCAGGTTGTGTTGAGCGAGGCGGGGAAGATTGCCGAGGCGTGCTGGCGGGATATTCCGGTGCATTTTCCGAGGGTGGCTTTGGATGAATTTGTGATTATGCCGAACCATGTGCACGGCATTTTGCGGCTGAAGGGGCTTGGCCAGCCAAGCCCATCTCCGCAATTCGGCAAACCACAGGCCGATTCGCTGGGCACGGTGGTCGGGGCGTATAAGGCGGCGGTCACGCGCGAAAAGAACCGCAGGGGTTTGAAATTCCAAACCCGTTCGGCAGGAGCGTCCGCCATATGGCATCGCAATTATTGGGATGTGATTATTCGGGATGAGAAGGCGCTGTCGGGCATTCGCAATTATATTCGATTTAATCCGCGGAATTATGAGGCGGTGATGAAGGTTGGAGAGCCTCGGCGGGTGGGGGATGAGAAGCTGTTGGAGTTGCCAAAGACGGGGTTTTTGGCCTCGCGGGGCGCGGATGTGCCGCATGGCCGTTTGCCTATGAAGGCGGGCGAGGCGATTATTAGTGGTTTTCTTTCGCCGATGGAACGGGCGGTTTTCAAGGCCTGTTTAGAACATAAACGACCCGCCATTTGGGTGAAGCCCTGGGGGCTGGCGCATGAAGAGGGCTTGATTTATCAAGCCCGTGCGGCCCTTGATGAAGGTCGTCTTCTGATTCTTTCGCCCTTTGACGATCGGGCGGATGCGCCGAGTGTCCGGCGGGCGGCTTGGTGCAATCAATATGTTTTGGCCCAGTGTGACCGCATGGTGGTGGGTCATCTGAACCCCGGCGGAATGCTGGCGTGTGTTTTATCCGAATTCGACCCCGAAAAGGAGATTGTTTATTTATGACCAACCCCCAACAACTGGTTTCCAAACTCTGGAACTATTGCAGTATTTTGCGCGACGATGGTCTTTCGTATGGCGATTGTGTGGAGCAGTTCGCCACCATCGCCGAAGAGTTGAAGAGCCATGAAGAGACTTCTTAGACGGTTTACGGAGCTGATGCCGCTGTGGGTGGTTTCCCTGGGCGTTTTGGGCTATGCCCATCCGCCTTCGCTAGTCTGGCTCAAGCCCTATCTGGAATGGATGTTTTTCGGCACCATGCTGGGGATTGGCTGCACCATGCGCTTTTCCGATTTCCGCCCGTTGCGGCAGCGTCCCCATCTGGTGCTGCTCGGTATTCTGGTGCAGTTTTTGGTCATGCCCGGCTGCGGATTTTTGATCGCCAAGGCGCTGCGCCTTCCGCCAGATCTGTTCCTCGGCATGATTTTGGTGGGGGTGGTTCCGGGCGCCATGGCCAGCAACGTGATTGCCTACCTTGCCAAGACCGATGTGGCCTACTCGATTGCCTTGACCTCGACGGCCACGCTGCTTTCGCCAATCCTCACCCCGGCGCTGACCTACCTCTATGCCAACACCGTGGTTCACATCGATTTTCTGGCCATGTTGCTGAGCATCTTTAAAATCGTTATTCTGCCGCTCTTTATCGGGTTTGGCCTGAAGCATTTTTTCAGGGAGAAGGTGGAACGCCTGCACGATCTTTTCCCGGCGCTTTCCGCCCTCTGCATCGCGCTTATCTGCGGCATGGTCGTGGCGCTCAACCAGTCCCGGATCGCGTCGCTGACCGGCATCCTTTTCCTGGCCATCTTCACGCACAACCTGCTGGGCTATGTCGGGGGCTATCTTGGCGGCATGCTCCTGCGGTTCGACCAGCGGCGCCGGCGGACCCTCTCCATCGAAGTCGGCATGCAGAACGCCGGGCTGGGCGCCGTGCTGGCCGTCACCCATTTCTCGCCCGGGGCGGCGCTGGTACCGGCTATCTTTGCCACTTGGTGCGTCGTTACCGCATCGCTGCTCGCCCGCTTCTGGGCGCGGAATTCCGAGGCCTCCATCTGAGGTTCCTTCTGCTCGAGCCGTGATTTGCGTCCATTCGCGTTTATTTGCGGTTCAGCGATCTTTTGAGGATTGATTTTTCCAGGGGTTGGAAATACGCTACGCCCCTTTTTTACGGAGAAATGCCCCATGCGCGAATTTGCCACCTTCGAAGAACGCCTGTCTAGCTGGACGACCCAAACTATGCAATCGATTTTTGGACTCGACGAGTCCGGAAC
>WFRA01000398.1 GCA_015486775.1 Kiritimatiellales bacterium
GTAGAAGTCGAGATTCGATTCCAAATGCGTTGGATCCAGCATTTCACCAAAATCAAGCTGCCACCGGACGGAGTCGCCGATGACGCCAAGCAGCCCGTGTTCGGCCAGCGTATCGCGCATCAGGAAAAAAGCGGTCTGTAGCTCGCGGGTGTTGTAGCCAATGTGATGCGTGGTCCCCTGTGAACTGCCGGCCGCCCAGCCTTGGTCAAGATAGTATTCCGACGCCACCGCAAACAGATCGGCCAACTCATCATCATTGGTCGACAGGCATTCGGTTGCCAGCGCAAGCATGAGTTTCCCAAAATCACGCAACTCCGTAAATTCGGGGTTGGAGTAGTGGATTGGGCTGACCTGCTGGCTCAGTTTCAACGGCTTTTCAAAATCGAACTGTTTGCGGAAATAGTCCGCGCCGTGCAAGCACGAGGTCCTCCTGAAATAGGTCGACCTGAGCCGCGCCTGCACCGTGGCCAACTCCGCTTCTTGCTCCCCGGAAATTGGTGCCGCTTCAAGTGCAACCAGCATTTTCCAATACGGAATTTTCGGCATCCAATTATCCCACGCATGTGCTCCACCTTCTTTAATAAACGGAACTTCCAAACCGGGATAGGGATGGCGGTCGTCGATGTATTGGCTAAAAACAATGTCGTCAAACCAAAGCGTTCCCGCAGATGGGGGGGCAACGAAACGGACGGACTCCACGTCATAGGGAATTCCAGGCATCGGAACCTTGCCCTGCATTTCGTAATACGGAACCCAGACGGTGCGCCAACCCGAAAAATCCAAATTCAGGTCGAAGTGCACTTCGCCGTTAAACTCGATACGCAGGTGATCCTTGACCGGCATTTCATTGTAGAGCGACATCACAAAGGTTGGGCTAATAGGAAAGTGCGTGCCATACGCCGTCCCGCTCTCCTCCGGCAAAAGCGACCGGATATTCGATACCACCAACTGCCCGCCGCTCCACTTCAACGACTTCGAACCAAACTGTGCGCGGTCGGCCACGACCTCGAATCCCGTTCCAGAAAAATGCGCCAGATCGGATTCCTTTTCGAACGAAGTTCCAACCATTGGAATTTCGGCATAGCATACCGACCCAACCAAAAGCACAACTCCGGTGCATATGGCTCTTTTCGTAAGAGAAACTACGTCCCCGTCGCGTTTTCGGAGGAGAGGGAATTCCATACTGCGGCAACGCGCCGAGGATGTTGCTTTTACGATTGCCGTTCCCAATAACCACTTCATATCCACACTTCCTTTTCCGGAGCGAGCCGGCATTCGATCAGATTCGGTGTGCGACCACGCTTCGGGGTCAACACCCGGAAAAACAGTCCTGCTCTGCATTAACTGCTCCTTGAACCAACTCCTTCGGTAGCGCCGGAGCGGCGCACTATCCCAACAATAGACTTTCTATTCATAGATTCCCTTCATCTGCCAGGCATCGAGCGACCTGAGCGTGGCCGCATTCCCCTGCGAACGCAGCGAAACGCCGAGACTATCCTCGCGCCCGGGATAGATCCGCACCGCCAAAGCCTGCTTGCCGTTCACGAAAACCTCCACCACGCTTTTGTCGACAAACACATGCAGCTTGAGCCTCTCCCCCTTCTCCAAATAAACCGGCGCCGTTTCGGGCGAGCGCGACTGGGCATCCGGCAAGACAGAGGACCGGGAGGTATCGATCGAAATCAAGCTGTCAAACTGACCTGACCGCCTGTCGGAGTATTCACTATGCTTGTAGCCCCGTGTCGGGTAAAACACGATTCGAGTGGTCTCCTCCTTGCCGGGGGAGCGCAGCACATTCAGCTCCAGCATCTGGGAGGCGTTGCACTCAATTTCTGCGACCAGCTCCATGGCATTGCCGTTCATGTCGCCGAACACGACTTCCTCGTTTGCCGGGAGCACCATTCCCTCGACCCGCTGGTGACCATATCGCAAGGATTCCGCATCCCCGGCGGGCTCTATCCGAAGCGGAGCAATTACGTCGTCCTCGTCAAGCGTCAAGAGCCGGGGTAGCGACATGATCCCGCCCCACCCATCGTGTCGCTTGCCTTCATTCATATTGAATATAACAACCACCCCGCCCTTGGCATCGGGTGTGGCCGATGGCGCGTGCAACCCAGACGGAGATGCCGGGCCAAAATTAAAATTGCCGCCATCGGTAACCACGAACTTATCGCGCTCCGTGTCGTAGTTGCCAAGCATGTATTTTCCGCCGGACATGTGGCTGAAGTGGAGCAGGATATGCTTGTTGCCGATCGGCCAGAAATAGGGGCAAGCCCCATCATCGCCGACCATTCCAAAGAGATCGCCTTCGAGGAACGAATGCAGATATTCCCAACTTGCAAGATCTTCCGAGCGATGGAGAAATTCCTTGCGCACGCGCTTTCCTCCAGACCCCTCGTTTCGCCATCCCGCCGTCAAGGCATAGTAGTGATCCCCCTTCTTCCAGACGCAAGGATCAAAAATGCTGTAGGGTAGCTCCTCCCCCGCTTTGGGCAACGGAATCACGGACTGGCCGGAGAGCTTTTCCCAGTTGAGCAGCAAGGGGTCGTCTGAGACGGCAACCATGGTACCCACCTTGGTGCCGTGGTACATAGCGATAACCCGGTCGTTTTCAACCAGCGCGGAACCGGAAAAACAGGATTGTTCAGGATTGGGATAGATCGCATAGGGGAGGTCGCGCCAGTGGATCAGGTCGTTGCTGACGGCATGTCCCCAGTGCTGGCGCGGATGTTCCGGCGGGTAGCCTTGGTAGAACATGTGCCATTTTCCCTGCCAGAAACACAGGCCATTCGGATCGTTGAGCCGACCTTCCGGGCTGGTGAAATGATAGAGAGGATGGTGCGGATCATTCTGCACTTTTTTCCGCGACGCACGGAAGCGCTCCAACAAAGGATTTCCCTCCAACTGCCTTTCCTGCTCTATCCGGTTGTTTGAAAAAGCAAACCTCGGAACCGGAGAAGAGTAATCCGGCGTGAAAGTTGGCTTGCCCGGCCTGTCCGACTGCACAATGTGGTCGATGTCGATGTGTCCCCATCCACCGGTAAAGTCATCGACGATTTCAAGCACCGCTTTTTTGTCCACGAACTCTGCGACATCCCAGGATTTCCAATCGAGGATTTCCCCGTTCCGATCTAACTGTTCCAAACCAACCGTTGTACGAACCGCCTTTCCGTTCACCAGCAAATTCATGCAGGTTCCCGTGGAGTGGTTGTCGGGATCTATTAGAAAATAGATATATTTCCGCTCAATGGCAAACTCCGGCGACACAAGCTTTCCGGTTGCCCTATCGCCATCGAGGTAGCTATTCACCAACCCGTTGCCCAGATGCCCCGCAATTCTATTACCGGGAGGCGCAACATTGGCCTTGTCCGGGCGGATTCCCGCCACCTTCCACCCCTCGTAGGTGACCCCCTCGAAATCGGCAATAACAATATCATTACCCAGCCCACTTGCCATTTGAACATCTCCCATTGTAGCCAGCCTTCTTCTACATCACACATAACATTCAATTTCGTAATTCATGCCCTGTTTCTATCTCCGAACCTGCAAAACCTTGCCCTACGGACGGGCGACTTGAATACGGTAGAAAGCGAGAGGATGGTCATTGGTGTCGACCGCCGATAGGTCGCCACCGGTGCCCAACTCGTTTCCAAGCATTGGAAGCCAGCTGCCTTCGACCAAGTTGGTGGATAGGTCGACATTGTAGAAACGGTTGCTGGCGGTGTTGAAGCTAACGCTTTTCCAATCGTTGGAGAATGAGAGGTTGGCCTGGAAAAAATCGTTTTCATCGTTGGGGTCGGTACCGGCGTTGAATTCGTCGCGATTGGTGCGCCCGTCGCCGTCGGGGTCGTCGGTTTCGCCATCGTCGCCGCCCATCGGGAAATTTTCTTCGCGCCATGTTTCGTAGCCCATATAAAGGACGATTCGCTGGGCAGCGAACTGGCGGTACGGAAGGGTTACAATGGTATTCGTGCCGTCAAACAGGGTCGTGGGATCCAAGGTGTCGATTTCCTTGTAAAGTAGCCATTGACCGGCAAGCTTGATCAGAAAGGGGGATGTGTCGTCCATGAACGAGGATGAACAGCCGAGTTCAATGCGATCACCTTTTTCCTTCCAAATATACGCTCCCGCCCTGCCGAGCGAAACGAGGTGCCCGAGGTTGAGCGTATGGTTATCGGTAAACAACGCGACTGCGTAGGTCCCCGATGATTTATCATAGAACAAGTGTCGGTCATTACCTGTTTCCAACGTGAACGGTTCGTTGCCGGGGGTGGTCATATTGGTGGCCAACGCCTCCAACTCGCCCGGCTCAGGTTGCACCAGAACGGTATAAACCAATTCCTGGCCGGTGGGCGAAGGGCCGTGGTTGAAGTAGACCTTGTTGTAGTCGTTGGTCGTCGGCAAAAATTTCCCGGCTTTGACATCAGCCACAAAATCTGCGGAATAAGTATACGCGGGCATGTCGCCGACTCCGATATAGTTTTTCGCTAGGCCATACGTCCAGGCCTGTTGACCGCGTTTCGCCGTTATGGCCGGTGCGCCCAAGTGGATATAGTAGCCGTTCCCGTTTCCGTCGTAGATGGAGTGGTTGCCTCCGGCCGACAACTCCCATGATCCGGCCTCGGAGTGGCTGGTTCCGTCAAGCACCAGCGGTTGGTTGGCGAAGTCACGAAGCCCCTGCTGGATGAGGCCGGTCACCACATCGGCACTGTTCGATGGGTAGGTGATATCGCTAGTGACGAGGGTGATGCGGTTACCAAAGAAAAACGCACTCTTGCGTTGCGAACCGTCGGTCGGGGCATAGAGCCACACGCCGTTGTCCACGAGGTTTGCCCCGCCGGTGAGCTGGGCACCGCCATCGAAGTAGGCGGGCGTGCGCCAATAAAGATGGTCGGCCAGATCCTCGATCCGGGAGGTTACATTTGGGTAGAAGTTGTGATCCCATCCCTCGTACTGGTAGCCAGAATCGGCGGAGTTGGGATCACGTCCATCAAGCCCCTCGGTGATAAGCATCAGCGAGCCACGCATTGACTTGAGATGGTGATGGTCGGGCAAGCCCATCGCATCGTAGGCCTCGCCACCCCGCCGGTAGCTGTGGGCACCGCGCAGACTTGCCATCCAGTGTCCACGACGCTGGGAGGCTACTCCCATAACGTTGAACGATTCATGGCCGCTCAGCAGCAGATGGCCTTCATCGGCGGTGGAGAAGGTTTTTGGCAACGCCAGCCCCCTCCATTCAACCGGAAGAAGCGCGCTGCCCTCGCCGGCCTTGACGATGGCGGGGTAGGCCATCTCCAAATCGTTTTCGATCGGCGTTCCATAGAAGGCGCTGGCGTACTCCGCGCATCCGGCCAGAAACTCAATGCATCGTCCCACTTCCAGTCCGCCGGAAATATTAGCGGAGGGGAATTGCGGGCGTAGCTTGTAGTGGACGGGGAAGTCGCCGTTGGTGCTGTTCCACGCCCAGGCTTTCGCGGCTTGGCGGCACCGCTCGATGGCGGCGGGGGTGAGCCTGCTGCTGAAACCGGCCTGAGTGAGCACCTTCGGGAAACCGATCATTTCGGTGAAGGAATAGCTGGCGTACGCCCAGTGGTGGCCCCAATGGTGGATTATTCCGCCGTCGATCGTGACCAAGCCGGACTGGGGATGCTCGGGATAGCCCAGAATGGTTTTGTCGAGCTGGAGGCGGATAGTATTCATCAACTGCCACTTGAACGCATTGTTATCCATACGCGACAGGGCGCGGAAAGCCGTTAGGTAGAAATTGTGGTAGACATCGGTCGAGGAGTAGGGATTTTCCTCATCCAGCAGCACTCCGCCCTTCGAGATGAAGAAAATGCTCAGGCCAAAAAGATTTCGGGTCTCTTCTGGTAGAACGTGACACATGCGCAAGGTTCTCCAGGTGTTGTTGCGCCAGACGTAGCCATTTCCGATTGTTGGAATCGAAGCCCCGCCACCGGGAAGCGCGTTGAGGTTCAGGTAGAGTTCGACCAGATCCAGATAGGCTTGCTCGACAGTGGCTTGCTGGCCGGTCGACGCCGTTGCGTAGTAGTCGATAATCGTGTTGACATCCGGCACCCAGTCGCCATTGAAGCTGGCGGGCTGCGCAAGGTCGGCAACCGACGGGGAAGATTCTCCGTCGATCACAATGGAGCGGCCGGTCAGTTCCTGAGTTTGGGGATCGCGCTGAATGGCATAGGTGATGGCAACGATATTCGAGATCTCCTGCATCTGCCCCGCAGTCAGCCCAGAACCATCGGGATAGGTTTCCGGGAAGTCGTAGGTGGCATCCACTTGATCCAGCTGAGCCACCATTGCGGGGGAGATGCTCGCCTCGGGAAGCTTATCCTCCACATAGGGATAGTCGTCTTGCAGGTTCCAACCGTAGCCGGGAAGAGCCAGAGAAGAACCGGCAACGCCACAGCACAGCATGAAAAAGGCTGAACGAGCCACCTTGCCCGACTGGCCTTGCCCCATTAAAAACAGTTTCCTTGCGTGGTACATTCTATCTCCGGTTTATAATGAAAAATCACCGCTTTGATGGACGGTTCCGTGCATCCTGTGTTCAACCATGATGCCTTAAATTGGTATCCAAATAGCTGTTAAACTACCATGGAAAGCGGATATGGAAAGGCATCAATGAGCGCAACCCGCAGCTATGATTTGCGCCAACAATGTTGGCGCAAATCATCAGGCCATATTGCGCACATTGCCGGTATGAATTTGTCGGCTACCGGGTTAGAACCTACACGTCGGAAGAAGGAATGTGCGTTTAACCGCCGCTCTTTTCTTCGAAATCGAGTATGCAGGAGTTGAACTACTTCTGGTAAAACCAAACGAACAAAAGGAGTGCGCAAGATGAAAACAGAACTAAAAACAATCCTTATGCTGATCATCGCCGGCACATGGTTAGCGGCAACATCCGTCATGGCCGCCATCACCGCCACCAGCGATGATTTTAGCAGCGACACCACCGGCGATTGGGTAAGCGTAGGCACAACGGCCACAAGCATCGAGTACGACAATCCCAGTGCGGGCGACTACGAC
>WFRA01000399.1 GCA_015486775.1 Kiritimatiellales bacterium
TCATAAAATTATCGAGCGCGTTTTCGCAGGCTTCGACGATGGCGCTGCGGGCGGGGAAGAAGCTTTGCCAGGGCTGGGCGCTGTAGCTGAGTTTGGCAAGCCCCTTGAGCGTGGTGCGGTGCTGGATGGCCAGCGAGAGGGTGTCGACCTTGTCGGTGGCCGGCAGGGTGCTGATGATCTGGCCACCAATGATGCGCAGATCCTTGGCATCCGCGACGACCTTGACCCGGAGGCTACCCGCACCGGGCATCATGGGGAAGAGGGTGGTGGTTTCGCCCCAGCCCACCACCACGTCGAAGCCGCGCTTCCGGGCAAGCTCCTCGGTGAAGCCGGTGGCGCCCAGCCGCAGGTTGTAGGCGCAGGTGGCCGCGCCGTTGACAAACCCCGGATATTCAGCGTCCTTGCCGGCCAGCACGCGGGCGGCGATCTTGGCCATCGGCACTGCGTTGGTGGCCAGTTTTCCGCCGATGGGTTTTTCGTCGATCAGCGAGGTGTAGCTGCAGCAGTCGCCCGCCGCCAGGATGCCGGGGAGGTTGGTGCGCATGCGGCTGTCGACCACGACACCGTCGCGGGTGGTTTCGAGCCCCTGACCTTCGAAGAGTTCGATGTCCGGCTTCATGCCAACGGAGAAGCAGACAAAGTCGCGGTCGGGATCGAGTTCGATGGGTTCTTCGCCGTCGACCAGCACGCCTGCGGCGCGGTTGCCTTGCTTTTCGATGGAGGCCACCTGGGCGGAGAGCAGGAGGTGGATGCCATTTTCGCGCAGGGCGGCGTGGACGGCCTCGGCCATGTCGTTGTCGAGCATGGCGGGGAGGGCGCGGGGTGCCATGTCGATGAGCCAGGTTTCGATGCCCCGTTCGCGGTAGGCCTGCGCCTGCTCGATGCCGATGGCACCCGCACCGATCACCACCGCGCGTTTCGCACCGCCCCGGACACCGGCGATGAGCGCCTCCATATCCTGCTGTGTTTTCACGGTATGTACATTTTCGGCATCCGCGCCGGGAATCGGCGGGCGGATGGGCGTGGCACCGGTGGCGAGGAAAAGGGTTTCGGCCTCGTAGATTTCGCCCTGGTCGTCCACGACTCGCTTCGCCTTCAGATCCACCTCGACCGCCTTGCGCTGCACGAGGTTCACGCCGACGCCGGTGACCAGTTCGTTTTTTTTGAAAACCTTGGCTGGGTCGAAGAGTCCCTCGATCGCGTAGGGGATGGCGCAATAGACCATCGAATAGGCCTCCGGGCGCAGCATCGTGATCCGCGTTTCGGGCTTCAGCTTTTTGAGTTTGCGCGAAAAGGTGATCCCTGCCGGGCCGCCGCCGATAACCAATAGATCTGATCGGTTCATTTTTTCTTCCTTGGGTTGGGAAAGGTTTGTGTAGTGAATATATACCCGCAATGAGGTATGTCAAGGACGCGGAGGAGAAGCAGGGGATACTTTTTCAAATTCAAGATACTCGCCCGTGATGAGGCCGGAAAAACAGTAGCCATGGACAAGCAAACGGTGAAGGGCTAGGGGGTTGTTTTCGGAGACATGACAATGATCTGGATGATCCGGTCGTGTTTTGCCCAGACCCGAATTCCAAGAGAGGGCCAGCCCAGTGTGGTCAGTATGCCTTTTTTCCCCATATCGCCAGGCTTGCCGTACATTTTTCGAGCCTCCGCGAGCGTTGATCCAATGCGCAATCCTTTTGTTGTTGCTCCAGAAAAACCGGTGTTGAAGTGTATTTCCCGGCATCGCCCATCCGAGCCGATGACCGCATCGATGCAGTCGATCCGTTCCCCGCGCAGGTATCCGCATTTTAGTCCGCCCACGGTGGAGCCGAGCGCTTCGATCAATTTTTCGCGGGATGTTCCTATGGCATAGTCGCCCCAGCCAACCCCTTCGGCGACGATGGCTCCATCGGTTGGCGCGACCTTTCTAAAGAGGTAGAACTTCGGCCTTTGGTTGCTGCCCAGCCACTCCAGAAGCATGTATTTGATGCCGGAGATTGACTTGAGGGCGTAGCGGTTGGCGGTTTTGGTTTCGGTCTGGAGCACAAAGCCCTTGATCCAGCCCAGTTGGGAATGCTCCGTCTCTCCAAGGGGCAGAAACGTGATTTTCTGGAAGGGAGGTTTGCTTTTCCCCGCTTGCTTTTCGTCGATTTGAAAACAGGCAAGCAAATTTGTTCTGTCGACAAAAACCCATTGTCCGAGAATGGCGGGGTCATCCATGAACGGAGCGGCAATGCGGTATTCCAATGCCTGAGGGGGATGGGATTTGCGGTACGCGCTGTTTTTCAGGACGTTCCACGCCAGCAAGAGCAACGCGCCGACGGCTACGAGGGAAACAAATATGCAGGCCAGTCCTCTTGCCGGGGATTCCTTCTGCTTTTTTTTCGGTACCAAAAGTGTTTTATCCTGCGTTCTCGTGGAAACGGTCGATTTGTCGGCATAGCATCCCGGGGCGTCCATTTTGGCCAGTATGGTTTCCAGAGTTAGGATGTCTGGGCACTCCTCGCCGTGGTTCGCAAGCCCGTTGACAATATGGTCGTGGATCAGTCGCAGCACGGCCTTGCGTTCAGCTTGGGACAGGTGGTCAAGATGGGTTTCAACCTCGACAAGATGGTTCCTGATCCGGTTCGAAACATTGTCGTCCAGCTTCATTGCGCCTCCTTGCGGGACTGTTCCACGAAGAGGCTGATGTCGTCTTTCAGGCTGTCCCAGTAGTTGTCCATCTCCTGCATGCGCTTCCTTCCCAAGGCCGTCAGCGAAAAGAAATCTTTGGGTTGGGACGAGGCATCTTCTTCGGTTTGGATGGCGATTTTTCCATCCTTTTGGAGTTCTACCAAAAGTGGATAGAGCTTGCAGTCGCTCACGGCTAGCTTATCGATCTTTTTCAGCGTTTGGAAAATTTCATAGCCTTGCTGCTTTCCTTGGTTGAGCAGGTTCAGGACGCAGATCTCCATTAGTCCCTTCCGCAATTCCTCCAGCCACATACTCATAATGCACAACCCCAGTTAATAGGTCGAATACTGATGCAAAAGCGCGAAGGGAGCAAATACATTATTGTTCTTTAATGAGAAAGGCGGGAGCAACTATACGCGGATGGAAGGGTGTAGCGTACAAATGGAGCGGTCTTCGAAATCTTCGAAACGAGCCGTGAACATGAGCCTGTGGTTGGTATGCATTCGCTCGAACGCACCTTCGACCGGCTTGGGAAATCGGAAGGGGTTGAGGCCGCAGCGCATCTCGAGGTAGTTTATGACCGCAGTGGCTTTCGGAAGTGCGGGAGCTTCGTCCGCCCCCGGAAGCGGCAGGGATGTATCGATACAAAGTTCCGTCCAGAACTTGCGCAACATGTGGAGCCGGGCTGCGATTTTGAGGCGACAAACCACCAGATACGGGGTGCCGTTTGTGGCACTTGAAATGCTTGTAAAGTGGGGGCACGGACGGAAACGATGTGGGTTTCCTGAGCTTGGAAGCCAACAAATGAGGTGGATGATGAAAAAGCGCGGATTTACGCTGGTGGAAATTATGGTGGTAGTTTCGGTTGTTGGCTTGCTTGCGGGCATGGGAGCCTTTGCGGCACGGAAAGGTGTTCAGAACTCCCGGATCAGGCAGGCCAAGACGGAGCTTTCGATGATTTCCACTGCGGTCTTGCAGCTCGCATGGGATACTGGGAAGTGGCCCAATGGCAGACCTCGCACGAATGGCGGAAGCGCGGAGAGATGGGATATCTCTCCGGCGAGCTGCGGCCTCATGGATACCGACGGGAGCTACGACAACTGGAAAGGCCCCTACTATGATGGCGCGTTGAGGGATCCTTGGGGGAATCGCTATTTTTTCGACCCGGATTACCGGATCAACGGGGTTAACCATGTTGCGGTTGGTTCCTTCGGGCCGAACGGTGTGGGGCCGAACCGCTACGACAGCGATGACATCTATGTGATTCTGGATGATTGATCCCAATTCGGCAAAGCCGGAATTCAATGGGGATCAATCGCCGCAATCTAACCGATTGCGCATGGAATAATGGATGAACGGATGGTTGGATGACTGAAAACGCGGCTCCATAGCGAAATGGATGGCATGTCACCCAAATGGTGACACGATGTCCGGTACACCATCGGTTTCCCCCAACAATCCACTCTTCCAAACATCCAGTAATCCAAGCCGTAAGGCTACGGGCAATCGTGGAATTCGTGCAATGGTACCTAGGAATATAGGCCGGTTGCCAGACCTGCGGTATCGGAATGGCTCGGTTTGGGTATTGCCGATGATTCAACTCCGTAATGGTAGTGTTCTTTCTTGATGGTGATCTTGGTTCCAATGCGAGTGGCGTTCGAGGTGGCTCCTTCCGGTTTTCAAAAAAGCGAAAATCGGGGGCGGCAGGAGGGAACTCCGAAAAATAATCACGCTTGCCGGTTGCTGCGCTTATGTTGGGGAAAGAGCTGTTTTCCTCCGTGCAATTGAAAAAACAGTCCAGCGAAGCGTGTTCTTTGATGGAAAGATTTTCTTGCCGCCGCAACATGGCACTTCAATTGCTAAATCGGTATGGCTTGGGATTTTTTAAACCCGACGTAGAGGAAATGTCGGAAGGGAAGGCGAGAAGGATGTCCGGTACGAGGAAAAAAAAGAACAAAAAGGGAACAACCCTCGTGGAGGTGCTTGTGTCCATGATCATTTTGGCCGTCGGGATTGCCGGTGCCGCGAGAATGGTTATGGCGACCCGACAATTTTCGGATGTCGCCTCGGAAAAATACGCCGCGGTCAACCTAGCCAAGAGCCGTTTTGAACAGATGAGCATGTCGAATCTGGACGATCTTCCCTCTTGGTCGATCAGCAATGTGGTGAGCAATGCGCAGGGGCGACCCGATCCAGATGGCAACTTCCGGGTCAACACCGTGGTGAACTATATCCAGACCAATTTGGCGGAGATTGTGATCCAGGTCTATACCCGCAACCACATGACCCGGCAATTCGACCACGCCCCCGAGCAGATAACAACCTACCTGACCGACCTATAAAGGAAACCGCCGACCATGCCCCTCTCCCGCAAACCGAATAAGAATGGCTTTTCTCTGGTCGAAACCGTGGTCGCCCTGAGCATTATGACGGTCGTCATTACGTTGGGCATGGGGGGCTACATGTATATGCAGAAAAACCAGATCCGGCAGATCAATCAGGGTGTGCTGGACATGGACACCCACATGGCGGCGATGCGCTTGCAGCAGGAGATGCGCTTGAGCTCGCTCGATGAGATGATTTTCTATCCTGCGTCCGCGAAGAAGTTTACCGCCGTGAGCTTTCCGATCTTGCGTAGCGAAAACCCAACCACGAACGCCGCGGGAAAACTCGAGTGGGACGCCACGGTGGTCTACCACGCCTTCGGGAGCGGAACCGACATGAAGTTGATGCGCACCGAATTTTCGCCGAGGGACAATTCTCTTTCCGCAGCGGATCGGCAGAACCAGTTGGCCTCCGTGATCGAGCAAGGCGACGGGTCTTCTGCGGAAAACGGGGACAATTCCACCACCGCCTGCTTGTTCGAGCATGTGTTCCAGTGGGAGATTATCCCCTTGGGAAGCTCCTACGATGCCTACAGTCCGGTTGAAAAGGTAGACAAGAAGGCCTCGCTGGGCTCCATTATCCTCCCGCCAGGAAGCCACACCCTCAAACTGGCGGTGACGGGGAAAGACAGTCGAAGCTCGGGCTATCGCCTGGGCATTGACACGCTCCGAGCCTCCACCTCCGGGCTGGAACGCGAGGCCGAGCGCCAGTCTCTGGCTGGATCGCCCGGCCCGCAAGGGCTGCTGAACAGTAGCGGCCAGGTGTCGGGCGACCACTATCTAGATTTCGAAGGAGCCGGGGTGGGCGACTATTTTTCGATAACCCTCTACAACGACCGCTGGGAAGACCGCAACTTTATTGGGGGTGCCCGCTCGAACACCACCGTCGGTGCCATTGACACCCACTACAACCCCTCGGAGTTTACCCTGAAACTCGAAGGCAACACCACCAACTGGAGCGCCAAGGCTCAGTCGAGGGATGGAAACCTAGGCGATGAAAACGACATTGGCGGAACCAATTGGGTCAACAATGCGTTTTTCAAAGGGGCGATTGTCCGTGTACTGTTGCGCGGCCAGGACATGGAGCAGCGCAATTCCATCTACGCCGATCCCCTTGACCACGATGGGGTGGGATGCCGGGTGGCCTTCAAGGCATCCGACATTGCGCTGAGTGGGAGAGATTTGAAGATCCGCAATGCCTATATCGATACCTGCCTCGGAACGAACATCTCCCCGCGCACCGAGGGCAACCCTGTGAAGATAACCTTTAATTCCGGCAACAACGGTATCCTGATCCAAAATGGGCATACGGTTTGGTCCGACATCATCGATTTTCCGATCTCTAGGAAAAGGAGTTATGCGGTTACCTTCCGGATTGCCACGGCTTTCGGTGAAAAAATCTATCCCTACATCTGGCGCGATGGTTTGGGGCGAACCAGTTCGTTCATGATTCCCCGCTCGCAAAACCCGCTATGGAGCGACCTGACGGCGACCGATTGGGCTTCGAACCGGATGACAAATCTGCCCTACATTGTTGCCGTCGATATGCTACACACCACCTACCCGCAGCGGGGAACCTATGTTTCACCGCCCGTGGACACCCTGCTGGAGGATGCCAACTTCGATACCATCGACTGGACTGAGGATCTGCCGACCGGTACGCAGATCGGCATCAAGGTGCGCTCGGCGAACTATGCGGACATGTCGGATGCGCCCGATTGGGGGGCGATCAGCGCTGTGCCGTCCCCCGGAACGCTCACCTCCATCGCCTACAAGCGCTACGTCCAGTATCAGGCCACCCTCTATTCGAACGACAAGGGAGTGGATACGCCCAAGTTGAGGGATGTCGCCATCCAGTGGCCCGGAGAAACCCGGTCGGTCGATATCGGCGGCACCTTCATCAACGGACCAGACTGCGGCCAGTTCGAGGCCACGGTCGACGGCCAGTCCTTGGCCTCGCCGCTACGCATCACGCTCGAGCTTTTGCAGCCGGTGCGGAGCTTCAACAACACCATGGAGACGCTGGCCTCGAAGGCCATGTTTGAACTCTATCCAAGAAACAACGGGAGATAGGCATGAAAAAGAACAGACAACCGAACGGCAAGCAGGGATACGCCCTGATCATTAGTTTAATCTTCGTGGGGCTGATCGCCATGGGATCGATCCTTCTTTTCCGCTCGAGCTCCCAAGAGGCGTTTGTGGAGACGAAGCGGGCGAACCACATTCGCGCAACCATGATTGCAGAGGCCGGGGCGCACCAGGCCATGGTGCTTCTCAAGGCGGATCCTTCGCAGGTGGATGAACCGGTTCCCGATGTCTCGATAAACGGAGGAACCTGCTCCAGCGTTATTACCGATCCAGAGGGCGCTACGGTCAATTCGGCGGGTGGCGCAGGTGCCAACAACGTGGTCAGGAAGCTGCTGACCTCCACAGGAAGCTACGGCGGAGAAGAGGTGGATGCGGCTCTCATCTTCACGCAATCGGACGACAGTGGCTCTTCGGGAACCGACCCCCATGTGCTGGAGCTCTTCGACGGTGCCCTTTTCTGCGGCGGAAATGCTCTGATGGATGGAGCGACCTATATTGACCTCGCCGGAGCCACCGCTCACGTCAATGGCCAGATTACCATGACCGGTAGCGCCCAGTTCAGAAATGGAACATTGGTCTCAACCTGTACGGGGATATATCTATCCGGCTACCCTGAAATCTTCGCGTCGGTGGCAACGCCAACGACACCAAGCATTCCTTGGGGAAGCCCTTCAACCTTCATCCACGGGACTATTGCGGTGGGATCTGTGCCGGAAGAGATGATCGAAATTGATCTTGAACCCTACCGGGTCTATGCCCTCGCCGGAGATATCCCCGGGCACAACTATCAAAACGTCACATGGAACTACCAATATACCGATCCCTACATCTCGGCGGACGAAATCCCCGGGGGTACGTTAAAGATTGTGGGGAACTCCTATAAAAAGGTGGTTCCCGTAGGAGGAGTGCTTTGGGTCGAAGGCAATGTTGAGTTTACCGGAGACTCCCCCGTCTACGCCTGTGTGATTGCCACCGGTAGCATCAGTTTTAAGGGTGCCACTATCCATCTTCAGCAAGGAGGGCTTCCTGCTCTAATGACCATTAACGGCACGCTGGAAGTCGGTGCCGGATGCACGGTCTATGGCCTGGTCTATTCCCATAATGGCGACATTGTCATTTCCGGCGACGCCACCGTGGAGGGGGCATTTATCTGCCCGCGTGGAAACTTTACGAATCATGGAAGCGGAAAGATCAAATACGACAACTCTCGCCCCTACGGCCCCAATGGCGAAATCGTCATGCTTCCAACGGGTGGAAGCGGGGGTAGTTCGGGTGGCCCGGCTTCGGTGTCCGCCTGGGTGAAATAGGGGCCGTTTTTTCCAAACCTTGGAAATCCCTTTGATTCGGCGGGGGGAAATCTTCTATATTCCCCGAATGGCGAAAACGAAGAAAGAGGAACCGGCTCGTTCGGGCTGGCGGGAGATCGCGGGGATCCTGACGGCGACGCTGGGGCTGATGTTGCTGCTGGGCGTTCTCTCTTACGATCCGGGGGACATTGGCCTATTCAGCAACGAGCCCGGCTCCCACAACTGGGTGGGGCCGTTCGGTGCCCGCACGGCGTATGCGATGTTCATGTATTTTGGCGTGGCGGGCTATGCCGTTCCGCTCTGCATCATGTGGATCGGTGTCTCGGCGGTGCAGCGCTCGGCACAGAAAATTTATCCGCGTTTCCTCTGGTTCCTGCTGGGTCTCTTTTGCCTGGCCGGTCTGGCGGACATGAACGGGCAGGTGTGGGCTGCCACGGTGGCTCGCCTGAACGTCGGCAGTCCCGGCGGGTTGATGGGCGAGGTGCTGGCGCAGCGCTCGTTTGGATATTGGATCGGCCACGCCGGTGCCGGGATTGTCTTTTTCGTGTTGCTGGTGGTTTCCAGCATCCGGATGCTGGATTTGCACGTGGTCGAGCTGGCCAAGCGGTTGTGGGGATGGATCAAGACGCTCAAGATGGAAGCACCTGCCCCGGAAGAGGTCACGGCAAAGCCGAAGCGCAAGCGGCGCAAGGCCAAGACCGATGCCGACTCGGGGAAATCCGACCCGATCGATATTCAGAAGCTGATCGAGGAGCGGCAAAAGGGCAGCAAGCCCAAGCCGCCCAAAGCCAAGCCCGCCCCGGTGGCGGAAAAACCAAAGCAGGAGTCCGAACCCAAAGCGGCGGTATTTGCCAAAGTCGACGAGGGCGGAACGCATGCGGACTACCAGCTGCCGCCGCTGAGCCTGCTCGATCCGATGGTGCCGCAGGGCAAGGGCATGACCCCCTCCGAAATCGCCACGACCGCCCAGGTGCTCCAGGATGCGCTCGAGGAGTTCGGGGTCGAGGCCAAGGTGACGGGCGTGCAGCAGGGGCCCGTGGTGACCTGCTACGAAATCCTCCCGGCCGCCGGGGTGCGCGTGGAGCGCATCAAGTCGCTGCAGGACAATATTGCGCTCAAGATGCGAGCCGAGAGCATCCGCATCCAGGCGCCGATCCCCGGAAGAGGGGTTTGCGGTGTGGAGATCCCCAACACGGCGCGTGCCTCGGTCTTCTTCCGCGACCTAGTCGAAAGCCCCGAGTTCCAGTCGGGCAAGCAGGCGCTCCCCCTGATCTTGGGCAAGGATGTGAACGGCGACAGCATGATCCACGATCTCGCCAAGATGCCCCACCTGCTCATTGCCGGTGCCACCGGCGCGGGGAAGTCGGTCTGCATGAACTCCATCCTGACGGGGCTGCTGATGAAGCATTCGCCGGATGATCTGCGCCTGATCCTAGTCGATCCCAAGACGGTCGAGTTCCATTCGTACAACGACTTGCCACACCTGGTGGTTCCGGTGATTACCAACGCCAAGAAGGTGGCGCTGGGGCTGAAGTGGGCGATCGACGAGATGGAGCGCCGGTTCAAGTGGTTCCGTCAGGCCGGGGTGCGCGACCTTTCCGGTTTCAACAAGCGCGCGATCCAGAAGCAGGAGGAGCTTTTCGGCGAGGAGGTGCTGGCCGAACCCGCCAAGAAGAAGGATCAGATTCCCGAAAAGCTCCCCTACATCGTGATTGTGATCGACGAGCTGGCCGACCTGATGGCGGTGGCGCAGGCCGAGATCGAGGCGGGGATCGCGCGCCTGGCGGCCAAGTCGCGCGCGGCCGGCATCCATATGATTCTGGCCACGCAACGTCCGGACGTGAAGGTGATCACCGGAACGATCAAGGCCAACTTCCCGGTGCGCATCGCCTTCAAGGTTTCGCAGAAGGTCGATAGCCGCACCATTCTCGACCGCATGGGCGCGGATGCCTTGCTGGGTCGGGGCGACATGCTCGTGCTGCCGCCGGGTTCCGACAAGCTGATCCGTTCGCAGGGCGCCTTCACCAGCGACGGCGAGATTGAGCGCGTAACCAATTTCTGCAAGGAGCAGTGCAAGCCGGACTTCATCACCGAGATCCACGAAAAGATCGAAAAGCCCTCCACCGACCTGCCCGAGATGGACAGCGGCGAGGACGACGAACTGGTCGAGCAGGCGATGGAGGTGATCCGCCAGACCAAGCGCGCCTCGACTTCTTCGTTGCAGCGGCGGTTGCGCATCGGCTATACCCGTGCCGCGCGCGTGATGGATCTGCTGGAGGAGCGCGGCATTATCGGCCCGCCCGAGGGCCCCGGCCCGCGCGAGATTTTGATGGACTTGGACGGGGAGATCCCCCAGAACCCGGGATCAGGAGCGGAGAACGATGGAACAGACTAGCTTGAATATCGGAACGATCGGGCAGAAGCTGGAGAGCGCCCGGCAGGCCAAGGGCGTGAGCGTCTCCGAGGCGGGGCAGGCCACCAAGATTCTCTCCAAGTTTATCGAGGCGATGGAGGCGGACGACTTCGGCGCCCTCTCCGCGCCGGTCTACGCCAAGAGCTTTATCCGGATGTATGCCCAGTATCTCGGGATCGACGCCCAGCCGCTGGTCGAGGAATACGCAACGCAGCACGCGCCCAAGGGGCGGCCAATGCTCAACGACGATGTGCGGCAGAAGCTGGCGGCCGATCAGGTTTCCGCCGAATCGCCCTCGGCGGCATCCGGGTCGGGCAAGCAGGTCTTTGGCGGGGTCAACGAGGCGATCGCCCGGCTTTCCGGTTCGCGGCTCTCCCCGAAGGTGTGGCTGGCGACCGTGGCGGGGCTGGTGGTCGTGCTGGTGGTGCTGCTCAGCCTCACCCAGTGCGATTCCGACGACGAGGAGATCCCCGAACCCGTGGCGGGCGGCGCGGCGCGGGTGGAGCGCCAGCGGCTCTTCCAATCGCAGCCCGATGCCTATCTGGTCAAGCCCGGAAAAATCGAAGTCGATCAAAACTAGTTCCAATCCTTGGAAAACGAACCGAAGGAACCCCCGTGAAAAACCTGCCGAACCACCTCACCATCAGCCGCTTCTGGATGACCGCCATCATGATGGCTTGCATGAGCGTCGATTTCCCCTACGCGCGGATCGCCGCGCTGGGCATCTTTATTGCGGCCAGCATCACCGACGCGCTCGATGGCTACCTGGCCCGCAACTTCTACGGCTGCACCTCGTTCGGGAAGCTGATGGATCCGCTGGCCGACAAGGTGCTCGTCTGCGCGGCGTTCATTGGATTTGTCGAGCTCGGCAGCATCCGGGCCTGGATGGTGGTGCTGATCATCGCGCGCGAGTTCATGGTGACGGGTCTGCGCCTGCTGATGATCGAGAAGGGGACGGTCATGCCCGCCGGCATGTGGGGCAAGGTCAAGACCACCGTGCAGATGCTGGCGATCTGCCTCTATTTCTTCGGCCTGATCTGGAAATCGGATTTCCTTCCAATGCCTGGAACCGCCTTTGCCTGGTGGCTGGGTCTTGGCGTCTCGCTGCTGACCGCCTGGACGGGCGTCGTCTACTTTTGGCAGCAGCGCCACGAAATCTGGGAGAAGGACAATCACCAGCAACCCGTAACCAAATAACTAAACAACCAACACCCAATTCCATGGCTCGTCAAAATACCGACAACTGGAGCGTGCGCAAATGCGCCAAGGCATGCGCCAAGTGCGAAAAGGATTTCGAGGACAAGGAAACCCTCCATTCCCGGCTCTCCTTTGACGAAGGGGAGTATGTGCGGAAGGATTTTTGCGAGGCGTGCTGGAACAAGGACGACCCGGGGCTGAGCTCCTGGAAAACCGTTTTCATGGTGCCCGTCCAGCAGGAAGAGGCCGTGAAGAAGGAAAACGCCGAGTCGCTGTTGCGCAAGCTCGTCGCCAAGGAGAACGAAGAGGATCTCAATGCCATCTTCATTCTGGCGGTCATGTTGGAGCGCAAGAGGATCCTGGTCGAGCGCGATGTCCAGACCGCGGAAGATGGCCGCAAGCTAAGGATCTATGAACACCGCAAGACCAACGAAAGCTTCATGGTCGTCGATCCCGAACTCCGGCTCACTGAGCTGGAGCATGTCCAGGAAAAGGTGGTGATCCTGCTCGGCGGAAAGCCCCGCAACGCGGAGCCCGAATCCGGGGAATCCGCCATATAAGCCCTTGTTTTATACTATTTTCCCGGAATACCTGCGCTGGCATGGTTTTTGCTCTTTGGTCTTGACCACTTTGAGACCATTTCTGGAAAAACCATGCACTACAACGGAACAACAGGGGAAGAGGCCGCCTATCAGGCCATCGAAGACCCCCCCGTGCTGGATGCGCTCAACGCCATTGGGCGCTCCATCAACATTGTATCAACCTACGGGAGCCGCCACCCCGTGTTTCTGCAGGCTATCGCGGCCGCGATGATTCCGGTGCAGGCGCTCTTCATCGACCGGCGGAAGATCAGCATCGGTGCCTTCAACGGCGTAATGACGGTCGATGATATGCCCATCGCGGCCCACGGGGTTTTGCTCAAATCGCTGGAGCGCCGCCTGGTTCGCTTGCGGATTGGCGGTTTGCGCATCACCCGGGGAATATTGGAGGAAGAGCTGGTCAAGCTCGTCGAGCTGCTGGCCGTGAACGAGGCGGAGACATTTCGGTCGGAAATCGGCCAGGTGGGGCTTTCGCACATTGTGCCGCAGGCCACCCGCCTTCAAAAGGTGGGAGAGGATCAGACCGTGGCCAGCAAGGCGGATCTTGCGGGAATCGGGGCGGGCGGCGTACTTGTGCTCGACGAGGAAGAGCCGGGCGGCGGTTCGGGTGGCGACGGCTCGGTCGTGCATGTCGATCAGATTGTGGCCTTTTTGAAGGGCGATGCTCCGCTCGACGAACCGGGGGTGGGGGAGGAGCTTGCCGAGCTGGCATCCGATCCCGACCGCCTTGGGCGGCTGATCATGGAATCGGTCGCCATCCGGCAGGCGGCCTCCGGGCTGGCCGGGGAATCGATCGGCGATATTGTTCTCGGGTGCCTGCGCCGCACCTATGAAGGTCTTCGCCAGCAGTCCGCCTTCCAATCTTCGGAAGGGGTTGCCGATCTCAAGAAATCCCTCCTGCTCTTGGAGGACAGCATGCTCGAAAAGATGCGCAAGTTGGCGGGCGATTCCAATCCTGAACTCGATCGTCGGATTGTCCAGGCCATCCGCGAGATGGACGAAAACCTCGGCTTCGAGCTGGCCGCCAACCAATATGTCGCCCATCGCGAAGCCCTGCGGGAAAACGAACAGGAGCTGCAGGCCTATGTTCAGGCCAAGGGCGCGGAAATGGCCGAAGAACTGATTTCCGACATGGCCTTCCCCTCCAGCGACTGGCGCCGGATCGTCGTGGAGAGCCAGCGAACCGCCGGGGGCGGGGCAGGCTCGTCGATCGTGGCCGGGCTCGACACCCTGGCATCGGTCTTTGAAAAGCTCGAGACCCTGGTGAAGTCGGAAGGATCGGCCGAGAACCAGATCGAGGAGCTGCTCGGCCAGGCCAGCGAAACCCTCGACGAAACCCTCCACTCCACCCAGGAAAAACTCGAAACCCTCTCCTCCCAAGTAAGCGAGTTCGAAAAAGATACCGGAACCATCGGGGGTCAAGCGCCAGCGATGGACCGCAAGGAGCTGCTCTCCAGTATTTCCGAGATATCCCAAGAGCTCATGCAGCCGCTGACCGCCATCACCGCCTCGCTCGAAATGTTGCTAGGCGGATATTCGGGTGCGCTTAACCACGACCAGCGTACCATGCTAGAGATTGCGAGCAACAGCGGCGAACACCTCACCTTCCTGATGAAAGAGCTCATCGCCATTGTCGGCTTCCCCGTCAACAAGGGGGTCGATGATCGGTTCCACATCACCGGCGAGCAGGTCGTCCTCCAGTCGTAGCGCATCCGGTCAGGCAAAATCCTCGTCGCGGGAGATGCAGAATTCGATGATGCCGGAGATGGCCTCGGCGGAGACCCCGCGCCAGAAAATCTGCCATTTTCCGGAGACGTGGTAGCCGTCGGCCTGGTTGGAATACCACGAGTTAAAGGGGTTCGAGACCTGCGACCGCCAGAAGAGCGCGTCGTGGTTTTCGCAAACTGCCTGCCACAGCTCTAGCGCCAACCCTTCCCCGCGCGCCTCGCGACCCACCGCGAACTTGGAGAGGTAGAGTCCCGCCGGATGCTTTTCGAGCAGCACCGCGCCCCGGTATTCCTTTTCCAGATAGCTCTCGGCAACGTGCTCCAGAAAGGAGCGGCTACGGAGTCTTTTGCCAAAGCTCGATTCAAGCAGTTCCAGCAGGCGGGCCGGGTCGACCTTTTCCAATCCTTGGAAGTGCCGGATTTCGCTCCCCTTGCGCAACAGGGTACCCGCGCCCTTGACCGTAAAGATTTCCTGCAACAGGTTGATGGGCGAGGTGATCGAAAGATGCACGCCGGGCCGCTCGTCGAGCAGTTTTTTTCCAAGGGCTGGAAAGTCATATTCCAAATCTTCCAAGGGCTGGAAGTTTTCCCGGTGAGTATAGAGATAAGGCAGTAGCTCGCCCGTAGATTTTTTTAATCCGCCCGCCGCGCGGATAAGATGGACGCGCCGGGCGGTGCCGGGCAGGAGCTGCAACAGGGCGGTTTCCAGATCCTGCGATTCGGCCACCAGCACCGGAACCTTTTCCGCCTGGCGGGAGGAGTCGATAAATTCCCCTATGCCGCCCGCTTCCAGGGATTGGAAGGCAAAGATCGGCTCGGCCGCCAGCGCGGACTGCATCGCCGCCGCATCGCCGCCGCAGAGCAGGATGGCCGGGACGAGCTCGAGACGCAGCAGGAAGTGCAGGTCGAATGCCAACATCTCCGCCCCTGCCTCGATGCTTCCAAGGTCCGGACAGAGCAGCGCAAAGCAGGCCGAGGCATCGGCTTGGAACTTGCCGAGATAAAACTCGTACTCGTCCCGCCGTCCGATGCCGTCGAGAAAAAGCCGTATGGTTTTGTTCAGCGCAATCACAGGGCTGCCTTGGTCTTCTTGGCGAGGCGCTTGAGCTTGCCGCTTACCGCCACCTTCTTGACGTGCGACATGCGGTCGACGAGCAGGATGGCATCGAGGTGGTCGAGCTCATGCTGGAGGGCGCGGGCAAGCAGCCCCTTGCCATGGACGGTTTTCACCTCTCCGTTGAGGTCGGTGTATTCCACGTCGACCTCATGCCACCGCTCCACGTTGGCAAAGATGTCGGGAAAGCTCAGGCAGCCCTCCTGGCCGGTCTGGACATCGTCGGTGTGGCCGGTGATCCTGGGGTTGACCAGCACTAGCGGCATTTCAACATCGGGGTTGTCGCGCTCCTCGTTCTCGTTCAGGTCGCTTTCCGCCGGGATGTCGATCACGCACATGCGCTCGGTGCGCCCCACCTGCTCGGCGGCGAGGCCCAGCCCGCGCTCCCAGTGCATGGTCGCGAGCATCTCCTCCGCCAGGGCGCGGATCGCGTCGTCGACAACTTTCACTGCCACGGCCTTCTCGCGAAGCGCCGGGTCTCCATAGGTGCAAATCGGTAAACTCATAGCTGCAAGGTTTTCGTTTAGACGGGAAGCGTTGTCAATCTCCAACAACCAAAAGGCTGTTTAAGGTTTTCTGGTAGATTGACGTTGCCCCGTGTTTCGCCAGATTGAACAGTTGGTTCGCTAAACATCTTGGGATCGACAAAATCACCCTGCTTGCTGAACTATACCGCTACAAAAGCGGGGATTGGAGGATGGCGCCCCGGCCAGGATTCGAACCTGGGACCTACGGATTAGAAGTCCGTTGCTCTATCCAGCTGAGCTACCGGGGCATCGTTTTTATCGGGCGGCCAACGCAGTTCCCGGGGCGGGCATTCCGCCCTTTCGTTCCGAATAGAACATTGGTTGCGCAAAAAACGGACAGCTTTATAGCAAGGGGTATGCGCGATGGCAACCTTGTATCGGGCGGAAGAATTGTGTCGCGGAGTATTTGCAGAACACCTGACCTCGGTGGCTTTTAAGCCGATACCGTTTTGTAGACCAGCCGCAGGTTTGTGCTAGAATAGCGGATTTCGTTGGCCCACCCACATGGTTTCTTAAGTATCCGGAAGGCAGACAGGAATGTCTGCCACACAACCTATGCGGCTTTTCAGCCTGCTCGCTTTGTTCGGGGGTCGAATCTCGTATCTGCGGAAAACTTGGAGACTGCACGGAATTGCTGCATGTATCTGTGTACATCTGCGTTTATCTGTGGTTCAACTGTGCCTGCTGGATTGATAGGGGAGAAAGCTCATGCTCGATTTTTGGCTGCCGTCTGCAAGCAGGTGGTGGTGGAGATCCTCGAAGACGGGCAGGTGGTCGAATTCGTCGGCCTGCTCCAGGAATATTCCGGCAAATACCTACTCCTGCGCAACGTCGCCCTCCAGCCCGGGGTCGACATCGGCCAGCCCCTGCCCGGGCACTTCGACGTCATCTTCCCCCGCAGCCACGCCCTCGTCCGCCACTGCCTCGGGGGGTAGCGGGAGCCTACCTCTGCGCAGGAACCGATCCATCCTTCGTTTACAACTCAAGGGCCGACGGGCGGCGTGGGTGTCTGCCCAGGAACCGATCCTCCGCCACCTCCGGTCGGGGCTGTTGGACCCCCGCCGCCTCCATCGCCACCACCTCCACCTGTC
>WFRA01000400.1 GCA_015486775.1 Kiritimatiellales bacterium
ATATATCGCTACAGGCTTTGGGTTTTTCCGGGGATTTGAAAAATGGGCGTCCGCTCCACCTCCCTCCCCGGGGCGTTTGCTCTCCAAAAGAAGAGCCGGACAAAAACTTCCAATGGCTGGGGAGTTCGTGTAGGAACTCTGCCATGGATTTGACGGGGAAAAGGGTTTTGGTGACGGGCGGCGCGGTGCGCATCGGCAAGGCGATCGTCCAAGCGTTGCAGGTGGCGGGCGCCGAGGTGGTTGTGCACTACCGCCGCTCAAAGGCCGAGGCCGAGGTACTTTCGCCCTTCGCCGTGCAGGCCGACCTCCAATGCCTGGAAGAGTGTGCGGGGCTGGTCAAACAGGCCGGGCCGCTGGATATCTTGGTCAACAACGCCTCCATCTTCACCAAGGACACGCTTCCCGAGGGAACCCCCGAGCGGGTGCGGCGCGAGTTCGGTATCAACCTTTTTGCGCCGATGGAACTCACCCGCGCCTTTGCCGCGCAGGCGGGGCGGGGTGGGGCAGTCGTCAACCTGCTTGACCGCCGTATCCGTAGCAACGACATCACCTGTGCTCCCTACCTGCTCGCCAAGAAGGCCCTGGCGGATCTGACCCGGCTGGCCGCGCTTGAATATGCCCCCGGCATCCGGGTCAATGCCGTCGCGCCCGGCCCGGTTCTCCCGCCCCCCGGCAGCTCCGCCGAAAGCGCGCGCGAGCTGGCCGGCAACCTTCCGCTCGCAAAACTTCCAACCTCTGGAAATATTGCCGAGGCGGCACTCTTCCTCTTGCGGGCGGATTCAATCACCGGCCAGATCGTCTACGTCGACGGCGGGCAGCACCTTCTGGGAAACGGAGTATAATATGGACAAGATTTTCATACGCGAACTGGCGCTGCGCTGCATTATCGGGATCTACCCCGAGGAGCGCCGCGAAAAGCAGGACATCCTCGTCAATGTGGAGATGCACGCCGACCTGCGCAAGGCCGGCCGTTCCGACGACCTCGCCGACACCGTCGACTACAAGGCCATCAAGAAGGCCATCCTCAAGCTGGTCGAAGAGAGCGGTTTCCAGCTCATCGAAGCACTGGCCGAAAATATTGCCGACATCGCCCTGGCGGACGAAAAGGTGAAGCAGGTCGTGGTTACCATCGACAAGCCCGGCGCGCTCCGCTTTGCCAAGAGCTCCGCCGTCGAAATCACCCGCCCCTAGTGTCCTGATTCCGGGAAGCATCGGAACTCCGCATAAAAAAAGACCGCCTTTCCAGGCGGTCTTTGCAAGGCCGGGTTGCGGGGGTCAGCAAACTTTGGCTTTGGCCGTTTCAACCACCTTGGAGAAGCCGGCCGGATCGTGGATGGCGATCTCAGAGAGCATCTTGCGGTTGAGTTTGATGTCGCATTTGTTCAGCCCATCGATGAAGCGGCTGTAGTTGATTCCGTCCATACGGCAGGCGGCGTTGATGCGCACAGTCCACAGGCGGCGGAAGTCGCGCTTCTTGTGCTTGCGGTGGACATAGGCCATGGCCTGCGCGCGGTCGACCGATTCGGTCGCCGTGCGGAAAAGCTTGCTACGTGCGCCGGTGAAACCCTTCGCGAGTTTCAGACGGCTGTTTCTTCTGCGGCGCGAGGCCGGTCCGTTGGTTGCTCTTGGCATGATTGGATCTCCAGCAATTAGATGTACGGGACGATGCGCTTCATGTCCGCCTTGTCGACGAGGTCGGTGCTGCGCAATGTCCGTTTCTGTTTACGATTTTTGTTGGTCAAAATGTGGCTTCCACCCATGTGGTTCCGCTTCAGCTTACCGGTTCCGGTTTTCTTAAACCGTTTGGCCGCACACTTTTTTGTCTTCATTTTAGGCATAATGGCACCATTCGTTCCGTGAATTTGTTCATATGCGAAATCGGTGGATCGCGCAAAAGAGGGGTGTTTATAGGGGAACCCCTCCGGCAAGTCTAGTGTTTTTTTGGCCAAATCAGACCGCATTTTTCGGCGGCGCGTTCAGTGTCGCCTCGGTTTCCCGCGCTGGCGGATGGCTTCGTAGAGCAGGATGGCGGCGGCGGTCGAGACATTCAGGGAGTCGTTTTTTCCCAGCATGGGGATGGAGACGCGCAGATTTGCCTTTTCCGCCCATTTCCCCGACAGCCCCTCGTCCTCGGCGCCGACCACGATGGCCGTTCCGCCGCGCAGATCCGCCTCGGTGTATTTCATCGTTGCGTCCGGCAGGGCGGCGACCGATTGAATGTTGTGCTCTTCCAGCCATTGGAGGGTTTCATCCGTTGTGGCCTCGGCAACGGGCATGAAAAAGAGGGTGCCGATGCTCGCGCGGATCACATTCGGGTTGTTGAGGTCGGTTTTTGGATCGCAAACGATGACCGCATCCACGCCCGCGGCGTCGGCGGTGCGCAGGATCGTTCCGAGGTTGCCCGGCTTTTCCAGCCGCTCGGCAACCAGCAGCAGCGGGTTGTCCGGCAGTTCCAGTTCGGCGAGCGTTTGGCCGACCAGCTGCGAAAGGGCAATCAGGCCGTCCGGCGTGTCGCGATAGGACATTTTGCGGAAGGCGGCTTCCGAACATTGGAAAATCGGCAGGCCGGATTTTCCGAGTTTGGAAACCAGCGCTTCCGCTCCGTCGTCAAGATGGAGTTCCGGGCAAACGTAGAGCTCGTCGAGTTTCCAGCCGCTTTCGGTGGCGCGGCGGATTTCCCGATAGCCCTCCACCAAGGTTTTTCCGGTTTCTCTCCGGGTTTTGCTTTTGCGTAGCTTCAC
>WFRA01000401.1 GCA_015486775.1 Kiritimatiellales bacterium
CATCCATTCCGCCTTCGAGCAACGCCTCGGCCAGCGGCTCCGCATCGTTGGCATCTTCGATCACAATCACCGGAATCACTGGCCGTTTCAAAAGTTTGCTTAGCATATCATTTCTCCTGTTCGGGCAGATCTATCTCGCCCTACCGATCCACCCGCGCCCCGGCACCAGCAACGATTTTTTCAACTTCCGCGAGCGAGGCCATGGTGGTGTCGCCGGGCGTGGTCATAGCTAGCGCCCCGTGGGCGGCACCATATTCGATCGCCTGCTGCGGGCTGTCGAGTTCCATCAACCCATAGATAAATCCCGAGGCAAAACTGTCGCCGCCGCCGACGCGGTCCAGAATTTCAAGTTCCGGGCGTGGCGTTGCGGTGTGGAACTCGCCGTCGACCCAGCACATGGCACCCCAGTCGTTCACGGTGGCGGTTTTCACGCCGCGCATCGTGGTGGCGGTCGCCTTGAAGTTCGGGAACTCGGCCACCGCCGCGGCAATCATTTTCAAAAACGAGTTCACATCGAGGTCGGTCAGGTTTTCGTCGGTACCCTCGACTTCGAAACCGAGGCAGGCGGTAAAATCCTCTTCGTTGCCGATCATCACATCAACGTACCGGGCAATCTCGCGGTTGATTTCGCGGCACTTCTCCAGCCCGCCGAATCCCTTCCAGAGCGACGGGCGGTAGTTGAGATCGTACGAGACGATGGTACCATGCTTCTTGGCGGCCTGAGCGGCCTCGATCACCACCTCGCCGGTGGTCTCGGAGAGCGCGGCAAAGATGCCGCCGGTGTGGAACCAGCGCACGCCAAGCGTTCCGAAAATATGCTCCCAGTCGATATCGCCCGGCTTGAGCCGCGAGGCGGCCGTGTTGCCCCGATCGGAGCAGCCCACCGCGCCGCGAATTCCAAAGCCGCGCTCGGTAAAATTGAGACCATTGCGCACCGTGCGGCCAATGCCGTCGTAGTCCATCCATTGGATGAGCGAGGTATCCACCCCACCCTGCAGGATAAAATCCTCCATCAGCAGGCCAATCTCGTTTTTGGCAAATGCGGTCACCACTGCCGCCCGCTGGCCAAAGCAGCGGCGCAGTCCGCGCGCCACATTGTATTCGCCGCCGCCTTCCCAAGCCTGGAACTTCCGCGCGGTGCGGATGCGCCCCTCGCCGGGGTCGAGGCGAAGCATCACCTCGCCCAGCGACAAAATATCGTAGCGGCACTCCGCCACGTCCCTGACCTTCAAAACACTCATTTCCGAACTCCTTTGTTATTCAACCGAAAGATAAAAAACCAAACTCAGCAGATAGCCGCTCAGGCCGACCAGCAGCAAAACCATGGCGACGCGGTAGAATTTTGTCCGCAGGTTTCTCTGCCGCAAATGCAGCAAAAGGGTCTGATCGATGTCCCCGCCCTTCCACGCCATCATCCACCGCAGGCGCAGCTGCCCGACCACCAGCATGCCATCACCGAATAAAAGCACAAAGCAGAGGCCATAGCCAACAAAGAACCGGCTCTGCATGAGGGACGATAAAATTAACCGAGAATATCTATATAGCAACCGCGCCCATATCGTAAGCTTTGCTTTTAACACGGAGGTAATGATATGGGAAATACACCTAGAAAAGAAACGATTTTCAATCCACCCGCACGCGTCGGGGAGAGAGCCTATTTTCCGGACATGGATACCTACCGGAAATCCATGCCCAAAGCCTGGAAGATCCGGATGCGTTCCAGAAAAATCATGCGCCGCATCCTGCGCAAGGTGGCCTGCAAGGAGGCCGAAAACCTCGGCGACATCTCGACGCTGGCCGACCCGTCGGTGGTCGATACGCTGATCGAAAGCCGCGCCGCGCAGGACGGGTGATCCCAAGGAGAAAAAGGCATCGCGGATTTGTCCGGATTCCCCATCGCCACAATTGCCGTTGCAAACTTGCCCTCGGTAATTGCATGGGGTATCTTTTCGGAATGTTGAGACAGACCACCCACCGCGAACGCTTCCTGCAAGCCTGCACCTGCCAACCCACCGACCGGCCGCCCCTCTGGATGATGCGCCAAGCTGGGCGGTCGCTCCCCGAATACCGCGAGCTCAAGGAAGGCCTAAAATTTACCGAGCTGGTCCAAAACCCCGAGCTTGCCGCCGAGGCCACGCTCCAACCCATCCGCCGCTTCGGTTACGACGCGGCCATCATCTTTTCCGACATCCTCGTGATTTCCGAGGCGCTCGGCCAGCCCTACGAGTTACTCGAACAAGGCGGCGTGAAGGTCAACTTCACGCTTAACTCCAAGGCGGACATCGACCGACTCGATCCCTCCCGCGTCCACGAGTACATCGCCTACACCCCCGAAGCCATCAAGCTTGCCCGCAAGGAACTCGGCGATGAACGCGCCCTGATCGGCTTTGCCGGATCGCCCTGGACGCTCGCCTCCTTCATGGTCGAAGGGGGAAGCTCCCGCGAAAACACGCGGTCGCGCGCCCTGCTCCACTCCGAACCCAAACTCTTCCACGCCCTGCTCGAAAAGATCACCGAAGCCACCATCATCTACCTCAAAGCGCAGATTGCCGCCGGGGCGGACGCCATCCAACTTTTCGACAGCCAGGGCGGAACACTCGCCCCCAATAAATTCTGGGAAATTTCCGGACATTGGATGCAACGGATCGTCGAGGCCATCGGCGGCAAGGTTCCAACCCTTGTATTTGCCCGAAACGTCCACCACAATTGGAACGAAGTGGTACAGACCGGTGCCAGCGTCCTCGGTATCGACTGGGGCATCCGTCTGGCCGATGTCTGCAAAGAGATTCCGGCCGCCGTCGCCGTTCAGGGCAACCTCGACCCCGCCCTGCTGCTGGCCAGCCCCGAAGCCGCCGCAGCCGAAACCACCCGCATCCTCGAAGAGATGCGCGGGCGCGATGGATTTATCTTCAACCTCGGCCACGGCGTCCCGCCCGATGCCCGCCTCGAATCCATCCAGGCCGTTGCCCAAACCGTTCAAAACTTTAGATGAATCCGATTTCCGTCAGCCTCGACCAGCTCCGCAAATACAATGTTCCGGGGCCGCGCTACACCTCGTATCCGCCCGCCACGCACTTTACGGAAAAATTTTATCATACTTCCGGAAGTGTGATAAAATCGCCGCTCTCGCTCTATTTTCACCTGCCATTCTGCTCCCGCCAGTGCCTCTATTGCGGTTGCACCAATATTGTCACCGGCAACCAAAGCAAGAGTGCGGAATACCTCGGCTACCTCGAACGCGAGATGCAGCTACGTTCTCGCTTCGTTGCCGAAGGCTCCGAAACCGTCCAGATCCAGCTCGGCGGCGGAACCCCCACCTTTTTCCAACCCTCGGAAATCGAGCGGCTCGGCGAAGCGATCCGCGAAAACTTTCCAATGGCTGGAACCGTCGAGACCGGGGTCGAGATCGACCCGCGCTGCCTGACGATCGAAAAGGTGCAAGCGCTACGCAACGCCGGGTTCAACCGCGCCTCGCTCGGCGTGCAGGACACCAATCCGGATGTGCAGAAAACCATCGCCCGCATCCAGCCCTTGGAACAGGTCGCCCAGGCCAACCAATGGCTACGCAACAGCGGGATGGAGTCGATCAACTTCGACCTCATCTATGGCCTTCCCGGACAGAGCGTTGAATCGTTCAGTCAAACGATCGACGATGTGCTTTCGCTTTCGCCCGACCGGTTTGCCGTCTACAGCTATGCCCACATTCCCTGGATCAAGCCCTTCCAGAAAAGCTTTGAAGGCCTGCTGCCCGATGTAGAGACCAAACTCCAGCTCCTGCAACTCGCCATCGAAAAGCTGACCGGCGCGGGCTATGTCTACATCGGCATGGACCACTTCGCCAAGCCTTCCGACGCGATGTCCAAAGCCCTCTTCGACGGAACACTCCAGCGCAACTTCCAGGGCTACAGCACGCTCAAGGGCGTAGAGCTACACGGCATGGGCATGTCGTCGATCTCGCACACCGGCGGATGCTATTTCCAGAACCAAAAGGAGCTGCCCGCCTACTATGGAGCGCTTGACGAAGGGCGGCTTCCGCTCCTGCGCGGATATGCCATGACCGCCGAAGACCGCATTCGCTATGATGCCATCATGCACATTATGTGCAACCTGTTCATCGACTACCAAAAACTATCCGATCAGCTCGGACTCGATTTCCAAGAACACTTCAAGAACGACATCGCCTCGCTCGACGACCTAGAGGCCGACGGCCTCGTCCGCCGCGAAGAAAAGGGATTACACGTCACCCCGCTGGGTCGGCTCTTTGTGCGCATCGTCGCCATGCGCTTCGATGCCTACCTGCAAAACGATCAGCACAAAGGCCGCTACTCCCAAACCGTGTAGCGCTTCCAACGATTGGAAAATCCGGAGGGCAATCCTTACCTGCCCTTTGCACGGGGGGAATGGACTACAGCCCGCTGGAGAGCCGGGCTTCGGGGTAGGCGGAGAGGCCGATGGAAAACATGACGCGCTGCTCGCCGTCGTCGTAGACGTGGTAGCCGAGGCCGTAGCGCATGCAGCAAAAGTTCCGGTAGCCGATCACAGCAATTTCCTGGAGGTCGTTGCTGTTGTCGTCGTAGCGCGCGTAGGCTTCGAACGAGGTGTTGGCTGTGGGGAAAAGCTCAGCACGCGGGGTCCAGAGCGAACGGCGACCCCGCTCGTAGAAATGTTCGAGCGAGAGGATGTAGTCGTCGTTGTCGAACGAGTAGCGGGTGTAGAAGAAGGGGATCTTTCCAGCATACCAGTCGTAGGCACCTTCCATATCGACCATGGTGCGCTTGGTGAGCGGCATGCGGGCGTCGGCGTAGAGATAGTCGAAGTTGTCCTGCGCGCCATTTTTTTCCACGAGATAGTAGGTGTAGAGATCCAGGTCGATGAAGCGGGCCAGGCGTCCGTCGCGCCGGGTTTGCAGCACGTTGCGCAGTCCGATCTGCAGCTTGTTTTCGTCGCCGAGCTTGTCCACATCGTCGAACTGGAGCAGCCGGTTGGTGGAGGTGGAGGAGTTTTCATAGATATAGTCGGCGTAGGGTTCGATCTTGTGGCGCAGGCCCTTACCGTACCAGTGTTCGCGCTCGGAAAGGATCTTGGTGGCCTGAAAGGAGGCCTCCATTCCAGCGCCTGGAATCTGGCGCAGCTCGTCGCCCCCGCCAAAGGCGGCATCGGTTTTGGAATAGTAGGTGGCGCGGTAGCCGACGCGCGGAACAAGGTTCAGGAAGCCGTAGCGCTGCGGCAGGTAGAGGGTGTTGGCGGAATCGATGCGCGCAGAATCGTATGGAACGCGCAGCGGCGCCCCGTTGGTTTCGGAATAGACCCGTTCGAGGTGGGCGATGGCGTTCTCGCTCTGAAGATAGAAGGGAGAGTTGCCGATCCGGGTGCGGTAGAGGTCGGCGGAATATTCGGCGCGGTCGACGTTGTCGTAAAATTTGTTCAGCCGCTTGGAGGCAAACGCTTCCGAACTCAGGAAGTGGTTGCCATAGACCCAGGAGAGATAGTTTTCCGGCTGGGCGTTGTTGCGGTATTCCTTCTTGAAGAACTCCTCGACCACCGCCGGGTCGCCGAGATAGTTCCACTTGGTGTTCAGATAGTGGGTGTCGGAAAAGTGCTGGATGTGCTCCAGCTTGAGGCGGTAGCGGTCGGTGTCGATCTCCGGCGAATCGAAGCGGTTATCGGGCTCCTCGTCCCTCAGATAGAAGGCATTGAACTCGCCAACCGCATTGGGAAAGTTCCAAGCCGCCCCCTGCCCGATGCCCACGCCCCGCTTGCTGTAGAAGTTGAGGTCGGTGATATAGTCAATGTTTTCCGTGACGGGCAGCGTGGTCTTGGTCAGGGCGTAGCCCCCCCACTCGCTCCCAAAACCCAGCTGGAAGGTAAAGACGCTCTTGCTCAGCCGGTGATTCCAGTAGGGGACATAGAACACCGGCACCTTCCCGACATAAAAGGTGACGCCCTTGGCCTTGATGTATTTTTCATCCACCAGCCGCGCTTCCTTCGCCCACACATGGATATGCGGCGAATCCTTCGGGCAGGTGGTGAAGGTGGCTCCGCGCAGCATGTACTCGTTGGTCGAGACCCGTTCGACGTGGTCGACGCTCAGGTATGCCGGGTCGAAATAGAGCGACGAGGGGCCAAACAGCCCCGCCTGCGTCAGATAGTTGTAGTCCAGCTCGCTGCCCTGCCAGAGCACGTTCCCACGCTCAAAATGAATATTTCCCTCGGCATGCAGGTCGCCGGTGTCGGGATTGCCGCTCACCTTGTCTGCATAG
>WFRA01000402.1 GCA_015486775.1 Kiritimatiellales bacterium
CCTTTGTTGGTCGGCTGTTCGGCTTTCTTCGGCAGCGGTTCGCGCCTGAATTCCATGAAATATTTTTTTAGCCATCTCATCCTTGCATTTCTCCTGTCGGCCGGTGTTTTCAGTGCGCAGAACATGGAGATGGGCGCCGGAATGGAGGTTTCCGGCTTCCGCGTTCCCGATTACGACGAACAAGGGCAGCTGCGCGCCCAGCTCTATGGCGGGCATGCGGAGGTGCTCGAGGGCGGCGTGGTGGAGATCACCAATCTCAAGATCGAGCTGTACCGCGAGGGTCGGGTGGCGATGACGGTTTTTGCGCCGCACTGCTTTTTCAATATGGAGACGCGCGAGGCCCGGTCGGAGGGCCGGGTGCTGGTGGAATCGGAGATGATGACGGTGGTTGGCCGCGGCTTTACGTGGTCGGCGAAGGCGGGGCGTTTCGAGATTCTCCACGATTCCAAGGTGCTGGTGAAAAAGGCGGCCCAGGCCAATTTGCAGGGGTTGGAACTGTGAGCGGGCGGTTTTCCAGAATCCTGCTTTGCGGGGCGCTGTTTTTGTCGGCCTGCTCCAAGCGCGAGCGGTCGGCGGAGGACGAAGCGGAGTGGGCGGAGATCCAGCCGCTAGCCACCGCCACGAATGTTGTTGTTTCTGTTCCCGATCCCGTTTCCAAAGATCAACCCCGCCACATTGTCCAGTCCGAGGGCGAGGATTATGCCCCGCTTGTCCAGCGGTTGGAAGAGATGGAGGCGCTGGCGCGCGCCCCCGGCGAAACGGTGGTTACGGGCGAGCATCTGGTGCTCGACTATGAAGAGCATTTTGTGCGGATGGATCGGGATGTGGTGGTGCTCGACGATCGCGGCAAGCTGAAGGCCGATTGGCTGGAGGGGCGTTTTTCGGCCTCGAACGAGGTGGAGCATATCGAGGCCAAGGGCCATGTCTGGATGGCGGTTCAGCATCCGGAGGGCGAGGTGCAGCTGACGGGCGACCACCTAGAGCTGGATCGGGATGGCCGCACGATCCGGATGGACAGGGATGTGGTGGTGACGGATGCTCGCGGCGAGCTGCGCACGGATAGGCTGACGGGGCATTTTTCGGTGTCGAACGAGGTGGAGACCATCGAGGCGCGTGGGCATGTCCGGATGGAGAGCGACGGGCGCACGGCGGTGGCCGAGAAGGCGGACTACAACTACCAGACCGGATTTGTGCAGATGGAGGGGCGGGCGAGCGCATCGGACGGCGCAAACCGGCTTTCGGGCGAGCGTATTCAGCTTTGGGTGCAGGGGAACCGCAGAATGGTTTGCGAGCCCAACGCGCTGCTGGAGATCTCCGATACGGGCGGAATGTCGATGGAGGGGCTTCCTTCCGGGAGCGGCGGAAGCACGGAAATCCGTTCAGACCGTTTGGCTTACGACGAGTCCAAGGCGCTGGCGGAGGCCGATGGAAACGTGCGCGTGCGCGACCCGAGGGTGGCCATGAATTGCGGGACGCTCCGGCTCCACCTGAAAGAAGGCAACGAAATTGATTGGATCGAGGCGGAGTCCGGGGTAATAATCCAATTAGACGACAGGAAAGCGCTGGCCGACCGCGCGAGGTACTATGCGGACGAGGGCAGGTTTGTGCTCGATGGCGAGCCGAAACTCAAGATGGGACGGAACATTATGACGGGTGACCGGATTACATTCTGGCAGGAGACGCGGCGGATGGTCTGCGAACCCAACGCCCGCGTGCTGCTCTACCCGGACGAGGAGACCAAGGCGAAGTTCCTGAAGGATTTGTAAGGACGATATGGCAGAGGCAGAAACCTATTTGATCCAAACCGAAAAGCTGGTGAAGGCGTACAAGGGTCGCAAGGTGGTGCGGGAGGTGGACATCAATGTCAGGCCGGGCGAGATTGTCGGGTTGCTCGGCCCCAACGGCGCGGGGAAGACCACCAGCTTCTACATGATCGTCGGGCTGGTCCGCCCCACTTCGGGCAAGGTTTTTTTCAACGGAAAGAACGTGACCTCCGTCCCAATGTATAAGCGTGCGCGCATGGGCATGGGCTACCTTTCGCAGGAACCCTCCATCTTCCGCTCGCTGAGTGTCCGGGACAACGTGATGGCTATTCTTGAAACCCTTCCAATCTCTGGAAAAGAGCGCAGAAAGCGCCTCGATTTCCTGTTGAAAGATCTCAAGATCGACCATCTGGCCAAGCAGAAAGCCTTTACGCTGAGCGGGGGCGAGCGCCGCCGTCTGGAGATTACCCGCGCGCTGGTCACCAACCCTTCGATCATCCTGCTCGACGAGCCGTTCAGCGGCGTCGATCCGCTGGCGGTGAGCGACGTGCAGGATATTGTCCGGAGCCTGAAGGGGAGGGGGCTCGGTGTGCTGATTACCGACCACAACGTGCGCGAAACGCTCGCGGTGGTGGATCGCGCCTACCTGCTCTGCGAGGGGCAGGTGCTGCGGGAGGGCGACAGCGATTTTCTAGTGAACGACGAGGTGAGCCGCGAGCTCTATTTGGGGCCGCAGTTCAGTATGTAACCCACAAACCAAAGGAGCAACCATGCAGGTAAGCATAACAGGACGGCATGTCAATGTAACCGACAACATCAAAGCCCATGTGGAAGAGAAGCTCGAGCGGTGTCTGGGAATGTTTCCGAGGATAGAGACGGCGCATGTGGTTCTCGATCAGGAAAAGCACGACAATGTGGCCGAGGTGGTCGTTCAGGCGGCGAGCCATATCCGCATCACCTCCGTGGAGCGGTCGGAAAATCTCTACGACGCGATCGACCGCGCGATTGAGCACACGGAACGGCAAATGCGCAAGCAGCGCGACAAGGTGCAGGACTATCACAAGTAGGCTGCGGGTTTTAGTTTTTTCAGGAGGTGGATTTTGGCCGTTACAATACAAGACCTATGGGACGAGGGTGCGGAAAAGCTGTCGATCGAGGTGGTTGCCGGAAAGAAATATCTGGATCGGAAGATTTCGGAAATCGCCATGAACCGGCCGGGGCTGGCGCTGACCGGGTTTTTCCGGTATTTCGCGAACCGGCGGTTGCAAATCTTCGGGCTCGCCGAGTTCACCTACCTGAAAAGTCTCTCCGATAAGGAAAAATGTAAGCGTCTGGAGCAACTGTTTGAGCAGCAGATCCCCGGTATTGTGGTTGCCCGCAACCGCAGTATTCCCAAGGAAATGGCCAAGCTGGCCGAGCGCTTCAAGGTGCCCGTGTTGCGGACGCCGATGGTGACCGGGGATTTTATGAACGAATGCACGGGAATCCTCGAAAAACTTACGGCACCGCGTGAGCGCATTCAGGGAACCACCATGGAGGTGATGGGCATCGGGGTGCTGTTACGGGGCGATCCAGGCATTGGAAAAAGCGAAACCGCGCTCTCGCTGATCGAGCGGGGCTACAGTCTGGTTTCCGACGATGTAACCGAAATTCGCCGCACGGGCCGCGGCCGCATCCTCTGCTGGGCCAGCGAGGTCACCCGCTACCATATGGAGATCCGCGGGCTCGGCATCATCCATGTGCCTAGCCTCTTTGGCGTGGCCTCCATCCGTCGGCAGACCGAACTTGACATTGTGATTGACCTCAAGAAACCCTCCGGCGACGAGGACCGGGTGGGGATGGTTCCCGAAACCGTCGAGCTGATGGGGGTGGAGGTGCCCTGCGTCACGCTGCCCGTGCGCTCCGGGCGCGACATGGCGAACATTGTCGAGGTCGCCGCCCTCAACCAGAAGCTCAAGGAGCTCGGCCACGACGCGGCCAAGGAGCTCGACGACAAGATCATCCAGCGGCTAACCAGAAAGCGGGGGCACCATGGCTGACGAGGTGGTAGTGAAAAAGTTCAAGGTGCTCAACGAATACGGCATCCATGCCCGCCCGGCCGCGCTGCTGGTGAAGGCGGCCGGAAAATATGCGAGCGATATTTTCATGGAAAAAGATGGAAACAAAGTTTCCTGCAAGAGCATCATGGGGCTGATGACGATCGAGGGCTATCCCGGTAGCACGATGGAGGTCACCGCTTCGGGGCCGGATGCGCGGGAGGCCATGGACGAGATCGAGGAACTGTTTGTCAACAAATTTTACGAGGACTAGCCGCCGTGGCCAAAGAGTACGCAAAGAACGAAGTCGCCCTCAAAGGGATAGGGGTCTCGCCGGGAATCGCCATCGGCAGCGCACAGCTTTTTGCCCATCAGGCCCGGAAGGCGGTCCAGCGCAAGATCAAGCCCGACGAGGTCGCCCTCGAAATCGCGCGGCTCGAAGAGGCGCTCATCACTACCCACGACCAGATCAAGGCCATCCAGAAGCAGGTGGCGGAGGTTTTGGGCGACGAACACGCCAGCATCTTCGACGCCCACATCCTGGTGGTCGACGACCGCACCTTCATCGAGGACATCATCCGCATCGTCAAGGAGGAGCTCATCAATGTGGAGCCGGTGCTCCAGCGAGTCGCCAACCGCTATGCCGACATGCTCTCCAAGATGGAGGACTCCTATCTCTCCGAGCGTGCTACCGACATCCGCGACGTCACCAAGCGCATCCTCGACAACCTAGCCGGGGAAACGCTCAACCAGATGGCGCAGATCAGCGACTCGTGCGTCGTGGTTGCCCACGACCTCTCGCCCTCCGACACCGCGATCATCGACCGGTCATTCGTGCTGGGGTTTGTCACGGATCTCGGAAGCGCCACCTCCCACACCGCCATCATGGCCAAGGCGCTCGAAGTCCCTGCCGTGGTGGGGCTGCACAACATTACGGCGGTGGCCTCCTCCGGCGACACCCTCCTGATCGACGGCTCAAGGGGGTTCGTCTTTGTCAATCCCACGCCCGGGCGTCTGGATGAATACCGCAAGCGCGCCGAAAGCCAGGAGCAGATCCTCAACGAACTCGGTGCCCTGCGCGACAAGCCGCCGGAGACCCGCGACGGCTATCTGGTGCCGATCTCCGCCAACATCGAGCTGCTCGAGGAACTCGATGCGGTGGATGCGCGCGGTGCCAAGGGGATCGGCCTCTTCCGCACCGAGTTCCTCTTCCTCGGCACCGAGGCGTTGCCCACCGAAGACGAACAGGTCGAATCCTACGTGCGCGCCGCCAAAAGCCAGTATCCCGCGCCGGTGGTGATTCGGACCCTGGATCTGGGCGCCGACAAGCTACCGGCCAACTTCGAGGCGTTCGACGAGCTCAACCCCTTCCTCGGCGACCGCGCAATCCGACTCTGCCTCTCGCGCCCCCAGCTCTTCAAAAGCCAGTTGCGCGCCATCCTCCGCGCCAGCGTGAATGATAACATCCGGATGATGTATCCCATGGTCTCCTGCGTCCAGGAAGTGATGGATGCCAACACCCTGCTACGCGAATGCATGGACGAGCTCAAAGGCAAGGGCATCCCCTACAACGAAGAGATCCAGGTTGGAACCATGATCGAAGTGCCCTCCGCCGCGCTCATCGCCGACCTGATCGCCCCCCACGTCGCATTCTTCAGCCTCGGGACAAACGACCTCATCCAATACACCATGGCGGTGGATCGCGGAAACGAAAACGTGGCTCATCTCTACAAGCCCACCCACCTCGCCATCATCCGCCTGATCGACCATGTGGTGGCCGTCAGCCAAAAGCATGGCCTTTGGACCACCGTCTGCGGCCAGATGGCATCGAGCCCCATGCTCGTTCCCCTGCTCATCGGCCTCGGCGTGGATGAACTGAGCGTGAGCCCCTCCCAGGCACCCGTGATCAAGGACATGATCCGCAAGCTATATTATTCCGACTCCGTCGAACTCGCCCGACAGGCTCTACTCTCCACCTCCGCCGAGCACATCGGGGAACTCTGTCTCGGCATGGTCCGGCGCGTCGCCCCCGAGCTACTCGAACTCCAGGGATAGCGGGCTTGTTCCCCGGTCGCCTGATCTGCTTTTCCATACCGCCAAAAGTATTCACCAAGCGGGGAGGAGTATGTTCCTGCTGCCGACATCCAAGATCCAGATCGTGCCGCCGCCATCCTGACGTCTCCGAAGCCCGCAAGATGCGGGCGATACGGAAGTCGTACCGCAGGCCTCCAGCCTGCCTGGGGTGCATGGAACAGATGTGTGGACTCCGCCAAAAAAAAGCCAACCAAGTGCCGTTCCATCCCCTTTTTTGTTGGCCACGAAAGGGCGCACAGAACACAAAGAGAATCGGGATCGAAGGAGCATTCCGCCGAGGTCTGTGTAGAATGCCCCGGCAGAAATCAATATTTCCAGCCATTGGATCTTTTGTGCATCTTGCGCCTTTTCGCGGTTGCATTCCCGTTGGCTCGGCGTTCCCGGCGGGCTGTGCAGGAAGGTAGGGCAATCCGTCTCGGTTGCCGAAGGAAGCGGGAGGCGGTGTGCCGGAGTCCGGGAGTCCGGAATCCGGGGTCTGCACAATGAACATCTAGGGGTGTCGCTACGATATTCAACGCTCCATCTCTGATCTCTTTTTTGCAATCGCGACCGGATCGATCTTGCTTACTACACAAAACCAGCTATCAAAGAGGGCAAAGAAAAAATATTAAAATATCGGACTGACCCCTCTGGCAAGGTAGGTTAAGCGTCCCGCTTGATCATAGGCGTTGGTGATGGTGCTGCCATCGAATCGGGTGGTTTTTCCTTTCTCCGGGAATCGTTGTGGTCGGCTGAAGTTCGAGGGGGCACTATCCCAAACTCTGGCTAAATCCGCCTTAAATATTTTCCCAAAAACAAGCACGATTTTCCAAGAGGGGTTCCAAGGATTGGAAAAATAGGCTTTATCTTTTCCGGCCATTGGAAATAATGGCTTCCAACCATTGGAAACCATCCTTATGCGGAAAACCCGTCTGCCCATCCTATTTGCCGCCGCGCTGCTCGTCGCCCTTCCGTCCGTCGCGCAGGAGTCCGCTCCCCGCCCGGTGGGATCGCTCCTGCCCAACGTCAGGGCGTCGCTCGACGATGGGTTCTTTGCGCTGGCGGAGCAGCAGGCCCACGGCGTCCTCCGCTCCGATGCGGACGCGGACAGGAAGCGCGAGGCGACCCTGCTGCTGGCCCACGCGCTGTGGGGGCAGAAGCGCTTCTCCGAAATGCTCGACCTGCTCAAGGGCGGCGGCACCGATCCGGGATTCGCCTACTGGCGCGCCCGCGCCAACTTCGAGCTCAAGCGCAACGGCGATGCCCTCAAGATCCTTTCCGGTGCCAATCTTGCGGACAGTCCGTACGCCCCGGCGGCACTCCGCCTGAAGGGGCATATCGAACGGATCGAGGGGAAGGCCGGTGCCGCCGGGGCGTACGGAC
>WFRA01000403.1 GCA_015486775.1 Kiritimatiellales bacterium
GAATTCGACAAGCGCCAGCGCAAGGTGCATATCCGCGAGGTCGTCGCGGCCTAGGCCGCACGGATCCGAACGTTGGATGGGAGGCGGGTCGATAGCCCGCCTTTTTTCGTGGGAAAACCGAGGCAAGACCCTATACTGTGCGCAACATGAAAAATGCAAAGTACATCTATTGGCAGGACGGGGAGTTCTGGCTGGGCTACCTGGAGGAGTTCCCCGACTACACCACCCAGGGCAACTCGCCCGAAGATCTCCAGGAGCACCTGCGGGATCTCTATTCCGACCTGTCCAGCGGCGCCATTCCAAACGTCCGCCGCGAGGGGGAACTCCTTCTGGCATGAAACGGCAGGAGCTCATCAAGCGGATTGAAAAAATGGGCTGTGCATTCATCCGGCATGGCGGAAAACACGACTGGTATCAAAATCCGGATACGGGAGCCTGCCAGCCCGTTCCCCGGCATCGCGAGATCAATGAACATCTTGCCCGGGGAATCATCAAGAAACTTTCCGATTAGATCGCCACTGAATCCCGGACTCCATTTATGAAACACGTTGTGTTCAAAGACCGCGTAAAGCTCTATGTCCGCGCCGGCAACGGCGGCAACGGTTGCGTATCGTTCCGCCGTGAAAAGTTTATCCCAAAGGGCGGCCCCGACGGCGGCGACGGCGGGCACGGCGGTTCGGTGGTTCTCCGTTGCGATGCCGACGAGGACTCGCTCCTGCCACTCTACTACCAGCCGCACCAGCGCGCCAAGCATGCCCAGCACGGCATGGGCTCGCAGTGCCATGGCCGCAACTCCGACGATCGCATCGTGAAGGTTGCGCCCGGCACGGTGGTTTCCGACGCAGAGACGGGGGACTTTCTTGGCGAACTCACGCAGCCCGGCGAAGAGCTGGTCGTGGCCAAGGGTGGACGCGGCGGCATCGGCAACATTCACTTCAAAAGTTCGGTCAACCAGGCACCCCGGGAATTTACGGAGGGCACCAAGGGCGAAGAAAAGGTGCTGTGGCTCGAACTCAAGCTCATGGCCGACGTCGGGCTGGTCGGCTATCCAAACGCTGGAAAATCGACCCTGCTCACCCAGCTGACCCATGCGCACCCCAAGGTTGCCCCCTACCCTTTCACCACGATCAATCCAATCATTGGAACGCTGGAGTATCCCAACTTTAGCCGCCTCAGAATTGCCGACATTCCCGGCCTGATCGACGGGGCGCACGAAGGGGTCGGTCTCGGCCACCAGTTCCTCCGCCACATCGAACGCTCCAAGTTCATCCTATTTGTCATCGACATGGCCGGCACCGACCAGCGCAACCCCGCCGACGATTTCATCCACCTGCGCGAAGAGCTGCGCCTCCATCGCGCGGAACTGGCCGACACCCCCTACCTCGTGCTCGCCAACAAGATGGACGAGCCAGATGCGGCCGACCACCTCGAGGAATTCAAGAAACGCATCGGTGAAACCATCTACGAAATCTCGGCGGAGCTGGGCGAGGGCCTCGAACCCGTCAAGGAAGCCCTGTACGGCCATTTTTTCGGAAAGGAATAGCGATCCCGCGGAGGCTTCCCGCCTCCCCGGAAAGGGCGGATCTGGAAGCTATCCCTTAAATCATGGTCGTTGTTTCTATCCTTTCCCCCTTGACGGATCGGTGGATGTTCGTTTATACCCAATAAATGTTATAACGAATTAACGGTTTAAGGAGGAAAAACCATGAGATTATCGACCAAAGGACGCTACGCAACCCGAATCCTGCTTTGTATTTCCCGACTGGAAGGCGACCTTCCGGTATCCAAAAAACGGATTTCGGAGCAGGAAGGCATTTCCACTGACTATATCGAGCAGATCATTGTTCCACTCAAAAACACCGGCTTGGTGAGTAGCGTGCGCGGCCTGCGCGGCGGCTTCCGGCTGGCCAAGGATCCGGCCGACATCACCGTGTTCGACATTCTCTCCGCATCGGAAGGCAACATCAACTTGGTCGGCTGCCTGGCCGAAGGGTGTAGCAAGTCCGACACCTGCGTGGTGCAGCGCGTCTGGCAGGGGGCCAGCGACGTGTTGCAGGATTATTTCTCGAAAATCACGCTCAAAGAGCTGCACGATGACTACATCAAGCGTACCGCTGACCAACCGAACATGTTTAGCATTTAACTCTGGAGGGATAAAATGCCAATCCACGACAATATCACGCAGACCGTCGGGCACACCCCGCTCGTGAAGCTCAACCGCATTTCCGCAGGCCTCAACGCCACCATTGCCGTCAAGCTCGAATCGAGCAACCCGCTGGGCAGCGTGAAGGATCGCATTGGCGTGGCCATGGTCGAGAACGCCGAAGAGAAGGGGCTGATCCATCCGGGCGCCACCCTGATCGAACCCACCAGCGGCAACACCGGGATCGCCCTGGCCTTCACCGCCGCCGCAAAAGGCTACAAGCTCATCCTCACCATGCCCGAAAGCATGAGCATCGAACGCCGCCGTCTCTTGCAGGTGCTCGGTGCCGAGCTGGTGCTCACCCCGGCGGAAGAAGGCATGCCCGGTGCCATCCGCGCCGCCGAAAAGCTGGTTGAGGAAAACCCCGACGCCATCATGCTCCAGCAGTTCGACAACCCGGCCAACCCCGCCATCCACGCCGCCACCACCGCCGAGGAAATCTGGGCGGACACCGACGGCAAGGTCGACCTGTTTGTTGCCGGAGTCGGCACGGGCGGCACCCTCTCCGGGGTCGCGCGCGGACTAAAGGGCAAAAAGCCGGAACTCAAGGCCGTGGCCGTCGAGCCGGACAGCTCCCCAGTCATCTCCGGCGGCAAGCCCGGCCCGCACAAGATCCAGGGGATTGGCGCAGGCTTCATACCCAACAAC
>WFRA01000404.1 GCA_015486775.1 Kiritimatiellales bacterium
CTACTTTTAGCCGACCCGCAACCAATGCGGCATCCAGTCCATTGCGTGGCGGGAGGAGGCGCAGAATCTCCATCAGGGGTTCCCGCCAGGCGGATTCATCCGCAACGGAGGATTGATCCGAAAGGACAATTTTCTGGCAGCGCGAATTGATAGTGGGCAGCAGGGTCTGCGGCGAATCGGTAAGTAGCAGCAAAATACTTTTTGGCGGCGGCTCCTCGAGGGTCTTGAGCAGAGCATTTTCGGAATTGGGGTTCATGCGGTCGGCGGAGATGATCACCCCCGCCTTCCAGCCGCCGTCGAACGAGGTCTGGGTCATCCGCCTGATCAGGTCGCGGATATCCTCGGTTAGGATCTGGCGTGACTTGCTCTGCGGCTCGATCCAGAGCGTATCGACCTGCTTGTGCGTGTCGACCAGATGGCAGCCGTCGCAACGGTTGCACGGTTTTTCGTCGGCCTCGCAGTGGAGCAGCTTGAGGAAGGCCTCGGCAAATTCCAGCGCGTTGCCGCGCGGCGCACCCACAATCACATAGGCATGGGCTAGGCGGCCATCCGCATGGCTCTTGCGGATTCCCGCCCAGACATCCGGATGGTTTTCCAGTACACTCATTGGGACAGCAAAGCCTCCTGAACAACGTTCCAAACCTTGGAAGCCACCTCGTCGATAGCCCGATCGGAATCGATGATGCGAAAGCGGCCGGGTTCGCGGGCGGCGAGCTGGTGGTAGCCCTCGCGTACGCGCTGGTGGAAATCGCGCGTTTCGCGCTCGAAGCGGTCGGCCGAACCCTGGCCATCGGAATAGCGTTTTTCCAACCGTTGGAAACTGCGCTCGATTTCGAGATCGAGCAGGAGGGTTAGGTCGGGCTTGCGGCCGCCGATGGCGAAATCGTTTATGCGCCCGAGCGCGGCGATGTCCATGCCACGGGCGAAGCCTTGGTAGGCCAGCGTGGAGTCGATAAAGCGGTCGCACAGCACCCACTCGCCACGTCCAAGGGCTGGAAGAATTACTTGCTCCATGAGCTGCGCGCGGCTGGCGGCAAAGAGGAGCAGCTCGGCGCGGTCGGCGAGCGGTTCTCCGGCGGCATCGTGCTGGAGAATGTTGCGGATGGCCTCGCCGGTGGCGGTGCCGCCCGGCTCACGGGTGCAGACGACCTCGATCCCCCGCGCTGCGAGCGTTTCGGCCAGCCGTCGAATCTGCGTCGACTTGCCGCTTCCTTCGGGACCTTCGAAGGTGATGAAGCGCCCCGGAGCCATCACAGTTTCCTCAGTTTGGGGCCTTCGGGAGTATCCTTGACCGTCCAGCCGAGCTCGGCGAGGCGGTCGCGGATGCGGTCGGACTCCGCCCAGTTTTTTTCGGTGCGAGCCACGGTTCGAGCTTCGAGCAGCCCCGCCACTTCGGGATCGACCTGCCCCTCCGGCGGCATGAGGATGCCCAGGACGGCATCGAGTTCCTTCCAAAGGTTGGAAACCGCCAACGCCTCTTTTCCAGTGATTGGAGCTTCGGCCATGGCCTTATTGCCGGCGTGAACCATGTCAAAGATGGTGGCCATGGCACCGGAAATATTCAGGTCGTCGTCCATTGCTTCTGCAAAGGCGGCGCGGGTGCCCGAGGCCCAGGCGGGGAGTTTGCCCGCCTCGGTTTCGGTTCCGGCGGCCTCGACCATATTGGCATAGAATTCGTCGAGGCGCTTGAGCGCGGCGCGGTTGGCGTCGAGCGATTTGAAGGCAAAGTTGAGCGACTGGCGGTAGTGGGCGGAGAGCAGCTCGTAGCGCACCTCGCGGCCGGTGTATCCCATATCGAGGATTTCGCGCAGGGTGTAGAAGTTGCCGAGCGACTTGCTCATCTTGCGGCCGTCGACGACGAGGTAGCCGCAGTGCATCCAATATTTGGAATAGGGCTTGCCGGTGGCGGCCTCGGACTGGGCGATTTCGTCTTCGTGGTGCGGGAAGATGTTGTCCACCCCGCCGGTGTGGAGGTCGAAGCTTTCGCCGAGCAGCTTCATGCTCATGGCGGAACATTCGATGTGCCAGCCCGGACGTCCCCTGCCCCACGGCGAATCCCAGACCACATCGCCGTCTTCGGGTACGTAGGCTTTCCAGAGGGCGAAGTCGGCGGCGTTGTCTTTGTCGTATTCATCCTGATCGACGCGCGCGCCGGACTGCATGCCCTCGCGGTCGAGCCGGGCGAGTTTTCCATAGGTTGGAAACTTGTCGATGGAATAGTAGACGGAGCCGTCGTCGGATTGGTAGGCGTAGCCCTTCTCGAAAAGCGTTTCGATGAGGGCGATCATTTCGGGGATGTGGTCGGTGGCGGCGGGATAGTGCTCGGCCGGTTCGATGTTGAGCTTGGCGAGGTCATCGAAAAAAGCCTCGATATATTTTTTGGTGTATTTCCTGAGCGGCAAGCCCTGCTCGATGGAGGAGCGGATGGTCTTGTCGTCGACATCGGTGAGGTTCTGCACCTGGGTGACCCCGAACCCGCAGAACTTGATGTAGCGGCGGAGGAGATCCTCGAACATGTAGGCACGGAAGTTGCCGATGTGGGCATAGTTGTAGACGGTGGGGCCGCAGGTGTACATGCGCACATGCTTTCCGTCGAGCGGGACGAGCTCCTCCTTGGAGCGGGTCATGGTGTTGTATATCCTGAAGGCCATGGCTATGCGTTCTCCAGTTCAACGGCGGGGGCGTCTTTCCAGAGCTGTTCGAGGTCGTAGAATTCGCGGAGCTCGCGCTCGAAGATGTGCACCATCACGCCGTGGTAGTCCATGATCATCCATCCGCTATCGGGCACGCCTGCCTTGTGGTAGCCCTTGAAGCCGGCATCCTTGTAGAGCCGCTGGAGCCCATCGTAGAGCGCCTTGAGGTGCGGCTTGTTGGCACCGGTGGCAATGATGAAGTAGTCGGCGATATTGGCGTGCCGGCGGAGATCGAGCACAACGACATCCTCCGCCTTGCGGTCGTCCAAGAACCCGACAATCTCTTTGATAATTTCTAAATCCCTGTCCATGCTTCCTCGCTTAGCCCCGGTAGAGGCAGTGTTCGACTATGTATTCCTCGACTTCGGGCGGCACCAGATAGCGGATGGAGCGCCCTTCGGCAACCCGCCGGCGAATCTCCGTCGATGATATCCCGACGAGATGCGCCGCAACGATGTTCTCCAGCAGGCGCTTCCTGTGACGCTCCGCCACCAAAACCTTTTCCGCAATTTCCCCGGGGTCGGCTTCGCCGGGGCGCAGGAAGGTGGCAACCTCGCAAAGATCGAGCAGTTCGTCAATCCTGTACCAGTTGTGGAGATCCACCAGCGTGTCGGAACCGACGACCAGCACCCAGTCAGCATCCGGACGCGCTTCCTTCAGGCTGCGGACGGTGTCCACCGTATAGGAAACCCCGCCACGCCGGAGTTCGAGGTCGGAAACGGAAAACCGGGAGTCCGCCTCCACGGCTCGCCGGGCCATTTCCAGCCGATGCCACGCATCGGCCTGCCGCAGGTGCAGCTTGTGCGGAGGATTGGCGGCAGGGACAAAAACCACTTCGGAGAGACCTAAGCATTCCATCGCATCCTGAGCAATTACCAAGTGGCCAAAATGAAGGGGATCGAAAGATCCCCCGATCATTCCTATGCGCTCCGACATGGGGCGGAACTCCAGTTAGAGATAGAGGCAAGAGGTGATCAATACCACTGTTGCCAAACCTTGATCACATCGCCCGCCTTGATCTTCACATCCTTGGACGGATGCCTCTCCAACTCTTTCGTGTTGTAGGTGTAGATCTTTCCGTAGCGCGTGATGGTGACCTTTCTCTTATTCGCAAAAGCGGTATAGCCCCGGGCACCGGCAATCGCCTGGAGCAGCGTAGTTCCGCTCATGAGCTGGAACTGGCCGGGTGCGTTGACCTCGCCCTGCACATAGTAGACCTTCGCCGTCATGGTGACGTTGACGGACACATGCTTGTAGATGCCCCCCTCCACATACCGGCGCTCAATCTCGCTGGCAAGTTCCGAGGTGCTCAATCCTGCGGCCTTGATCGGCTCATCGAGATGTAGCAGATTGATCTCGCCGTTCGCATCCACCACCAACTCCAGTTGCTGCTGCTCCTGGATTCCGCTGAAACGGACATAGATGGGATCCAGCGGCCGGAGCTTGTAGGCGCTCACATCGACGGACGACTCCAGAGAGGGTGCCACCCCCCCCCCGGCGGAAGGGGCACCACCCATCCCCTGCTCGGGGGCATTGACGGGCTCAACCACGCAACCGCCCAGAAAAACCGCAACAACCAACATTAGACCTGAAACAAACTTTCGAAACATATCTTCAACCTCTCTCGGTAAAATTCCCTACACGCCTTCATCCGACAGCTCGTCGCTCTGGGAGCTGTGGTAGTAGTCGGAATAGTAGGAGTGATAGTAATAGTAGTAGTCGTCCCGCATGATATTGATGTTGTTCAGGACGGCACCAATCGTATTCACGCCCAGCGTCTCCATCATCTGCTTCGCCTTGACCAGCATTTCGCGCGGATACTTGCGGTACTGAACCACGAGAATGGCACCGTCGGTCTCCTTCGCAATGATCGACGAATCGCTGATACCCACCAACGGGGGGGTGTCGATGAGCACGATATCGTATTTGCTCTTCAGGCTGGAGATCAACTCGCCGATGCGCTTAGGATCCAACACGCCAAGGGATGTCCGCGGCAGGCGGCCACTCGGCAGGAAGTGGAGATTGGGCACGCTGGTCGCCTTGATGGCCTCCTCGACCGGAACATCGCGCAAAAGCACATTGGTCAAGCCGAAGCGGTTGGAAACGCCCAAGATCGTGTGCTGAACCGGCCGTCGAAGGTCGGCGTCGACTAGGAGAACCTTCTCGCCCTGCTGCGCGCAAACATAGGCCATATTGAACACCGTGGTCGATTTACCTTCGCCGGCACCGCCGCTCAATACGCAGAACGCACCGCGGTTCGATCCGCCCTCGGTGAAGGCCAGGTTGGTTCGGAGGACGCGGTAGGCCTCGGCGTGCTCGCTATCCGGCCCTTCCTCCACCAGAGGACGAACCTTCTGGGGAATCAATCCAAGAACCGGAAGCCCCAGGATCCGCTCCACATCGTCGGCGGTCTTGATCGAGGTGTCGAGGTATTCGATGAAGTAGGCCAGCCCCACCCCGGCTCCAAGCCCCACGAAGATACTGAGCAAAACGTTCATGAAAAGGTTGGGGCTGACCGGCCGGTTGTTCGGCTCCGCCACATCGATGATCTCGACCGGGTTGCGCGGCACCTGCAACGTGATGATTTCCTGGCGGTGCTTCGCCTTGAGCTGGGTGTAGATGAACTTTTCGGATTCCAGATCCTCCTGCGCCTTGCGGAACGGCCTAAACTTGGCACCCTGCGACTCGATGCTCGTGGTGCGTGCGCCCGCTAGGATCTTGTCCAGCGTGTCGAAGTTGTTCTTGGCCATCAGGTATTCGGTATGCAAGCCGTTGCGCAATGCCTTGAGCCGCTCGCTCAGAGCTTTTTCCAGCGTCTCCTTCTGCAACCGGAAACTTTGGACCTGGGGATGGTTGGGTCCGAAGTCGGCCTGAAGCGAACTCAGCTGCACATCGATATCCTGGATCTGCTGCATGGTGTTCATCACGAACTGGTCGAAGGTGATGTAGGAGGCGCGCTCCATGAGATCCTTGTCGCTCAGCTCCTCGAGGATCTTGAGCTTGCCCTCCTTGTCGACCATCTCGGTTTGCGCGGCCAAGCGGTCGCCTTCCAGCTGCTGCAACCGGATATTGTCGATATCCACGCTACCTTCGCCGCCGACAACGGCAATGTTGTATTTCTTTCGAAGATCCTCCACCTTCTGCTCGGCCGCATCCACTCTGGCCAGCTGGGTCTTGAGCGCCTCGGCAATCTTGTCGATCGCCGCTCTGGATTCCTTCATGGCCAGGTCGAGGCGGGAATCGCGATAGACCTCGGTAATTTCGTTCGCAATCTTCGCGGCCTCGTTGGGATCGTCGCGCTTGACCGAAATCACAACAAGCGAAGTGTCACGCTGCTGGAAGACGCTGATGCTGTTCTTAAGGATTTTATAGGCCACGTTCCTTGGAAGTTTTTCCCCGCCCTTTCCCCATTCGGTCTGGAGGTTGAGCCGATTGATCACCTCGTAGAGGATCGGCTTCGACTGCACCACCTCAAATTGGGTGCGGAGGAAGTAGGGATTGTAGCTGGAATAATAGGATTCCTGGGGGGAAAACGGATTGATGGTCGGCGCATCTTCTGCAATCTTAATACGGGCGGAAGAGGCGTAGATGTTCGGCAACATCAGGGTATAGACCGTTCCTGTCAAAACCACGAGGATGGCAACAGCGAGAACAATCTCCTTCCGGGATCGGATGACCCGCCAATAATCCAGAAAATGAAGGGTTCCCGCTTGCTGCTCCGGCGACTCGTTACTCATGTCAAAAACTCCCTTTCAAAAAAAACCAAGACGGTGAAGGTACCCCTTCACCGTCTTGTCATCAAATCAAATTTCAAACTATCCGCAACCGGCTACAGGCGAAGTCTCCAGCCAATATCAAACACGTTCCGGGTGAACTCGTTGAGGAACGCCGAATCCGAGGAGCGGTTTCCAAACTGGTAGCCCGCATCCACAAAGTTATTGCGGTTGATCTGGTACGAGCCGCGGATATTGAATGTAAGATAATCGTCCTGCGCATCGCTAATTCCAAAACGCGAATAATCACTGCTGTAGTTGCTAAAGGTATAGCCGAGAGAAGACGACAAGCTAATCTTTCCGGTCAGGTCGTGCCGCACACCAAGCCCCAGATTGAAACGATCTTGGGCGTTGTAGACCGAGTTGTCCGCCATCGACATGGAGTAGCCCAGCGAACCGGTAAAGCTGGTGCGAGCCGTCGGATTGACTTCCAACCCGGCTTGGAGGTAGGGAGACGAGCTGTCGCTACTACCGACAGTCTCGCTGTCCACATTGTTAAAGGAATATCCCAGACGGGCGGTTCCGATCACGTTGGGCGAAAAGTTTTGATCCACACCACCATAGATGGTCGTCGACTTAAATCCCCCGCGGGAACCGTCATAGCTATGATCCACATAGTCCAAACCCACCATTCCGGAGGTCTTGTTGGGACGCAATTCGCGGACATAGGAGCCATTCAACCGGTATTGGTCGTAGTCATTGTTTCCCGAACCTTGACCATAGCCCGAGTCGTCCCATGTGCGGAACTCGTAGCCACCGCCCACCTTGATCTGGCTCAGGGCACTGACCGTGAAGTCCAAGGATCCCATGAGATTGTTCTCCATGTACTTTTGGTTGGAGTTGCTAGGAGCACCCGAAGGCCCACTTCCCCCCGTCTGACCCTCCTTGTCCTGGTAGCGGAAGCGGTCAGAGACCTGGAGGAATGTGCGCTGGGAGACGGCGTGGTTGAAACGGCCATACAGATCCTGATAGGTGATGGAATTCGGATCCGCGTCGAAGCGGTAGCGGAACTCCGGCTGCCAGTACAGCAACATATCCGATCGGGAAGAGAAGGTCAACTTGCCGGAAAGATTGATAATATCCGTGATGAACCCTGAACCCTGGTCGCTACTGTTTTGGTAGATGTTATCGTCGTAACCCACCCGAACCGAGTTTTGGAAACGGACAACCCGCTCCTTCGCCGCAAAAGCGGGTGCGGAAACCAATGCCGCCATCGCCACCGTCAGACAAATCTTACCTTTACTCATAATACTACTCCCTTAAACAACCCTAAACTAGAAACACACGAACAAATGAGAACCCTTCGCTCTTCGCTATTCCGGCGTGGCATCCCCCCCGCCGTCATCGAGGGAACCACCCTGACTGGAAGCCGTCCAGAATGAACCAAATAAGGACGTGTAGAGGCTACGCAACCCCTGCGTCTGCCACGGAACATTATAGATATTTGGCGGATCATAGGCTTTATTCGGGCCGCCACCGGTATTGGTTTGGCTCTCTTTCCAAGCTTCCTGCGCGCTTTTCGGCTCGGCATCCGGGATTGCGCCGTTGAGCGCATCGCTGGCTCGCTGCTGGGCAGCCTCAAGATCGTCGGAAGCGGAGGCGGCCGCATCGGTGTCGCCGCCGGCCACAGCCCGCTCCATGGCGGCATAGGCATCCTGAGCATCGGCCATGGCAGCATCGACCGCGTCGGCACGCTTGGCCGCTTCGGCGATTGCGGCAACATCGCCGGAACTCGCGGCACTCGCCAGATTGGCCTTGGACTGAACTGACATCGTGGCAACATTCGCGAGAACTCCGCTCGCGGTGGCCATATCGGCCGCTTGAACCAAGCCTGCCATCGCGATGAGGGCGGTGCTCAGACCTACTTTAATTGAAAGGTGCTTTTTCATAATCCAACTCCTTGTTATTTGGAATATTTCTCTGCAACAAGCGTTTTCACGCGCTCATAGTTGAACTCAACCTGCGATGTGGCAGCCAATGCGTCCTGCATGGCCATTCTGATGATTCCGAGGGATTCGGTCTTGTCGTGGGCTACCGCCTCGACAAAAAGCAACCCCGTCTGAACCACCTTGGCACCGGACATCGCTACCCCTGCATTGACCGTTGCCAACAATTTGTAGTCTCCGGCAATCTCCTGGGTCGATGCCGTGGTAATCCGCGCGGCACTCTCCTTGGCTCCGTCAAGAGCCGCGACAGCCAGCTTCCAGTTCTCCGCGGCGGCGACGAGTATTTCCTTGACTTCGGGAAGCAATTCGGAGTCGGCGGGGATCTGGGTAATCAATTGTTTTCCCTTTTCGATCGCGGCACGGGCATCCTCGACAGCCACCGACGCTGCGGCAATGGATTGGTTCGCTTCGTCAAGCATCATTCCCGCACCCTCGACGGCACCGGCACGGACACTCAGGACTCCGCAAAAAACGACACCCGCCATCAACGCAACACATTTCTGTCTGTTCATATCTTTTCCCTCTGTAAGAATTAGGCCACACAACATATCCGGATAATTGTTTACCCGCAAGAAAAAACTATCCACTTTGTTCATACGCAACACGGAGCATTCCAAGCATAGTGCGGTAGGCATCCATGAACTTAACTTCATTCATAGTACAATATTCCCTCCACGAGTCAAGCCCCTCGGGCAACTTAACTTTCCCGTTGGAAAACCGAGCCTCGCCGCGCAAAACCAAGTCGATCTGCCCCATCGCCCGCGCGCAGTCATCCATGGTAAATTCGCTTCCATTAACCACTTCCAACAACCCAAAATAGATACCCGTCTTGTTCAAAAAAGCCACGCACTCGTTCAGGTCGGCATCCTCGGAAACGTAGCGATCAAAAAAACCTGAATATTTTGCGAGCATCACGGCCGCGTCGGCATGCGTGAGAACAGGCACCGTTTTCCCGGCTCCAAAGCTGTCCGGCAGCCCCAGAAAAAAAATCGCTGCCACCAAAAAAAATATCCGTTTAGCCATCCTGTATTATACCCATTTTACCGATTCCGCGCAGTATCCCGCAAAAGCCGCTTTCTGGCGACGGGCATTTCTGCTATGAATTCCGCCCATCAATAAACACGGAAACGCCCATGAAATCCAACTCTTTTACCTTCAAACTTGATGCCGGCCAGCAGCAGGCGTTGATCCGCCTGCTCAAGCAGCCCAGATACCGTCCCGAAACCGTCCCCCATACGCAGATCGCCGCCTCGCTCCCCGACTGCCGGATCAACCTCTACAAGTCCGGCAAGCTCCTCGTCCAGGGCAAGGCCGCCGAGGAGTGGGTCACCTTCACGCTGGAGACCGAGATCCTCAAGGAGGTGGTCATCGGCTACGAAGAGCTCCTCGACCCCGAGGCCTTCCAACCCCACATGGGCATCGACGAAAGCGGCAAGGGCGACTTTTTCGGCCCGCTCGTCATCGCCTCCGCCTATGTAGACGAAGGCCTGGTGGAAAAGCTGCGCGAGCTCGGCGTGCGCGACTCCAAGAAGATTTCGTCCGACAACGTGGCACTAAACATGGCGCGCGACATCCGCAAGATCCTCGGCGACCGCTGCGCCATGGTGACCATTGGCAACCCCTCCTACAACCGGATGTATGCCAAGATCCGAAACGTCAACAAGATCCTGGCGTGGGGTCACGCGCGCGCCATCGAAAACCTGCTCGAAAAGGTACCGGACTGCCCGCGCGCGCTCTCCGACAAGTTCGGCCCCACCCACCAGATCGAGCGCGCCCTGATGGAGAAGGGGAAAAAGATCCGGCTCGACCAGCGCACCAAGGCCGAATCCGACCCCGCCGTGGCCGCCGCCTCGATCCTCGCGCGCGCGGGTTTCCTCTACGCCCTCAAGAAGATGGGCAAGGAGCACGGCTTCGAGGTTCCCAAGGGTGCCTCCACCAAGGTGCGGCGCGAGGCCGAAAAGCTGGTGGCCTACAAGGGTCCCGGCATCCTGCTCAAAACCGCCAAGTGCCACTTCCAGACCACCGACAAGGTGCTCGCCGAGGTCGGCTACACCCGCAAGGACCTCCCCTCCCCCTTCTGATTTCCAACCCTTGGAAAACAAAAAACCGGAAGTTCCAAGCCTTGGAAGCTTCCGGTTTTTCCAACGGTTGGAAACGGGCTACGGAGAGGAAATCTCGTCGTAGAAGCCCAGATAGTCGTCCTTGCGGTCGCCGCGCAGGTGTCGTAGACTTTCTCGAAAAAGCCATCCTCGAATTTGTGGCATTGATCTCCCAGCCGCCAATCGAATATTTTAACCATTTATTTGCAACCCCCGCCTCAAACCCATATCTTCCCCCTTCCAACCATTGGAAGAGGAGAATCAAACCATGGCACACACCACCGTCCCCGAAGCCGAAGCCCTGATGAATCAGGAAATCAAAGTGCTCGACCACGGCTTCATCCGCCTGATTGACTACATGGGTTCCGATGCCCGCATCGTGCAGACCGCCCGCGTCTCCTACGGCGCTGGCACCAAAACCCTGCGCGAAGACGCCGGCCTGATCGACTACCTCCTGCGCCACGAGCACACCTCCCCCTTCGAGCACGTCGTCTTCGAATTCCACTGCAAGATGCCCATCTTCGTCGCTCGCCAGTGGATTCGCCACCGCACCGCCCGCCTCAACGAAATCTCCGGTCGCTACTCCGTCATGAAAAACGAGTTCTACCTCCCCCCGCGCGACAAGATCAGCTTCCAGAGTCTGGACAACAAGCAGGGCCGCAACCCGCAGGACGTCCCCCCCGAGCTCCAGGACAAAGTGCTCAACCTACTCCGGCAGGATCAGGAAAACATCTACTCCAACTACGAGGAGATGATCGACGACAACGTCGCCCGCGAGCTCGCCCGCATCAACCTGCCCCTTTCCACCTACACCGAATGGTACTGGCAGATGGATCTCAAGAACATGTTCCACTTCCTCAAGCTGCGCATGGATTCCCACGCCCAGTGGGAGATCCAGGAATATGGCCGCGCCATGGCCAAGGTCGTTCAGGCCGTCTGCCCGCTGGCCTACGCCTCCTTCGAGCGCCACATGGTCGACGGTGCGCGTTTCTCCGCCGAAGAGATCGACGCCATCAAGCAGGTCATGGCTGGCCAGAAAAACCCCCTCAAAGGCCGCCGCCTCGAGGAATTCCAGGCCAAGCTCGGCCAATAGCCGCATCGAAATTCCCAACAAGAAATTGACCCAGAAAAGACAGTGCACACATCGCCCTTCGGGCGGGCTTTCCCCGGATCGCGCACCGGGCATCAGGCCGTAGGATGAGGCTCCGCCTCGTCTTGTGCCGCACAGGGAAGTCGAAGCAGAGCTTCAACCTACGGGGAAGTCGAAGCAGAGGTTGCCTGTCGGCTCGCTTCGCGTCAACCTACGCATGAACCTGCGTCCATCCATGCCCTGGTTCCAAAAACACAAAATCCCATACCAGTGAAATATCGCGATGTCCTTCCCTGGGCGGGGACAAGCGACGTGGGCGTCGCTTCTACGGCTCAGGCGAACCGCGGACTTTGGGGCAGGTGGAAAGCCCGCCCCGCGAAGATAAAAAAAATCCCCGCCGGAACGGAGGGGATTTTCCAAGCTCCGGAAATCCGGGATCAGAAGCGGTGCATCAGCTTTCCGCTGACGATATAGGCTTCGTAGTCGCTACCGAACACGCCATCCAAGTCTAGCCCAAACGAGAGGGTGTCCGAATCCCACGAAGAGAAGCGCACGCCGCCGCCGAGCCGGATCAAATCCTCCTCGCGAGCCTGAATCGCGACCCCGATCGGGGTCGTGTTGCCCTGCATGACATAGGAATCGTTATCCATGTCGGAATTGAACTCGTGCAGCCAATGCACCCGCAGCTCGGGCTGGAAGCCCATTTTCAGGCTCATGCTGTCGATCAGCCGGAAGGTCGAGAAGGTGGCGCCCAGCGAGGAGAGATAGGACCACTGGTCGTAGGAGTCCCACGCCAGATCGGGCCAGGGATCCGTCGAAGCGGCCCTTTCCGTGTAGCTTCCGCGGGTGTAGTAGGTCGTCAGAAACGAGGCCTCGGGGGTCAGCAGGAACCCCGTTCCGACATCGAATCCGTAGCCGCCACCAAGATACATGCTAAAGGTGCTCGCATCGTAGTCCGCCGAGTAGGATCCCGCAACCGCGCTGCCCTCGGTGGTCACATCGTTGTAGGCATAGTTGATATTGAAATCCATGAACCCCTTTTCGCCGGCGATAGCGGCATAGCCCGTTCCATACAGGGAGTCGGCTCGATCCACGCCGCCGCCATCCCCCGAAAGCCTTGTGTTCGCATAGCCTCCGCCCAGTCCCAGCAAGAGCTTATCGAGCCGCTTGTCCATCCCCAGGGTGGCACCGCCGACCACGGCATCGTACCCGACCATTCCGCCCGTGGCGTCCTGCTTGAGATAGGAGCCGTAGCCCCGACCCCAAACCTGGTAGGACGAGGGAACCTCGATCTTGTCGGAGGAGGGTCTCGGCGCATTTTCATCCAGCTGCCGCATCGACTCCCGGGCGTCCCACTTGGGGGCGCGTGCGTCGACAGCCTTCAGGGCACCGTCAAGATCCAGCGAAGGGGCACTATTGTCCAGCTCCTTGAGCGACCCGCGCGCGTCCCACTTGGGAAGCGAGCCGTTGAGCCGATCCATTCCCCGGTTCCAGCCATCGGGACCCTGCGCGCCCTGCGGCGCGCCGGATGGCTGGCGGCCCCAGTTTTCGTGGCGCAGATAGCTACGCGTACGATCCCGGATCTGATCCGCGAACAGCCCCTGCAGCTGGATCATCGCCCCCACCATCGGGTTGTTTGCAAACTGCCCTTGAAGAATGGTGTCCGCCGCTTCCTGCGAAAGGTTCGGATCCGTGAGCGACAGGTACTTGTCGTTGTTCGTTGGATTGGTAATATCCGTAAAGTCCGAAAACTGCTTCATGGCCGTTCCATACCCGCCGTCGCTGGGATCGAGCCCCAGCGCAATGTCGAGCGGAACAAAGCCATAGGTGCCGATCAGGTTGTTTCCAACCACACCCAGCGAAAGGCCGGCCGCCCAGCTTCCGCCGAGATACTTGACATCCGAATCCTTGATATCCGAAACCATCGAGGTGCCCGACGCCATGGTGATCTGCTGGTTGTTCGTGATCGTGTTCACCCCGTTGACCGTCCACTTTGCACCCTCTTCAAACACCA
>WFRA01000405.1 GCA_015486775.1 Kiritimatiellales bacterium
GGAATGAAAAACAGTTCCATAATGTCGAGAAGCTTGGTTGTGCTGCTTTCCTTTTTCCTCTGTGCGGAGGCCGCCGTTGGCGGCGCCGTGGATATCGGCAGCCGCCGGGAGCTTTTTGTCGACCGCGCGCTGATCGAAAAGATGGATGGCGTCGAACTGCGGATGCACCATCCGCATCCGGCCGGGACGGTGCTGGAATTCAACGAAGAGTGGGAGGGTCTCTTTGCGGGCTATGGAACCGTCATCAAGGATGGCGCCCAGTATCGGTTGTACTACCGGGCAGGCGGGAAAGCCCAGAGACTGACCAACCAGGTGACCTGCCTAGCTGTATCGGAAGACGGGATCAACTGGAGCAAGCCGAACCTGGGGCTGTATGAATTCAAGGGCAGCAAAAGCAACAACATTGTCTTTGCGGACGACAATGTTGCCGGCCACAACTTTACCCCCTTTCTCGACACCAACCCGGCTTGTCCGCCGAATGAAAAGTACAAGGCACTTGGCGGGCTCTACCGATACACCAAGGATCCCGGAGTGAAGGGGCTTCTGGGATTCGCCTCCCCGGATGGAATCCATTGGAGGCGGATTGGCGCGAACCCGCTGATCGCCCGCCCCGAATTCAATGCGTTCGACAGCCAGAACGTCGCTTTTTGGTCGCCGGAGGAGGGAAGGTATGTCTGTTTCTGCCGTGTCTGGCCCGGAACAAACCCCGCCGAAGGCAATTATGTAAACGGCCTGCGCTGGATCGGGAAAACGACAAGCGCCGACTTTGTCCATTGGTCGCCGATCCAAATCCTGGAGATTCTCCACAACGAGAAAGATGCCCCGAAGTACGACCTCTATACCAACCAGACCTTCCCCTACTACCGGGCGCCGCACATCTACCTTGCCACGGCGATCCGCTTTATGGAGGGGCGGCAGGTCATCAGCGACGCCCAGGCAAAGGAGATCGGGGTGGACCCCCGCTACTACAGGGATTGCTCCGATGCCATCCTGCTCAGCATGCGGGCGGGCGCCAAGGCATATCGGCAAACCTTCCTCTCCTCCTTCCTCCGTCCGGGCCTGGGGATAAGGAACTGGGTTTCGCGCACCAACTATCCGCTGCTCAACATTCTCCCGACCAGCGACACGGAGCTGAGCATGTATGTCAACAAGGACTATGCCCAGCCGACCGCCCATGTGCAAAGATATACCCTGCGGATCGATGGCTTTGCTTCCGCCCACGCCCCGTTCGAGGGCGGGACATTGCTCAGCAAGCCCATCCGGTTCGAGGGCGACGAGCTTGAGCTGAATTTCTGGACCAGCGCGGCGGGTGCCATCCGGGTCGAGCTGCAGGACAAGAGCGGAGCGCCTATCGAGGGCTACGCCCTGGCGGACTGCCAGGAAATAATCGGCAACGAGATTTCCCGAACCGTGCGCTGGAAGGGCAGTCCAAACATTGGAAAACTTGCGGGAAAGGAAATCCGCCTGCTTTTTAAGATCAAGGATGCCGATCTCTACTCTTTCCGGTTCAGGGAGGCAGATTTAAAGAAAACCAAGGAGAACGACCATGAAGAAGAGATTTAGCGGGATGAAGATGTTGGCGGGATTGGCTGCGGTGCTGCTGGGGGCGGGCGTTGCGAGCACGCAGGCCGCCACGGTCCTGTTCGAAAACTTTGAGCAAAGCAACGGGGTCTCTACCGGTTCGCTCGATGGCCAGAACGGCTGGTCGATCGATAGCGGTAGCGGAGAGGTGCAAACCTCGGTGGTGCAGTCCGGCGGGCAGGCGCTTGAAATCTCCAGCGGAGGCGTCTCGAAGGAAATATCGACCAACGGAACCCTTTGGCTGCATTTCTACGCACGGATAGCGGAGGCACCACAAAGGGAGCCGGAGGTTAATTCGGTGGGTTCCGTGGCCGCCTTTTACGTGAATCCCAACCTGAACCTGGTTGTGCTCAACAATGGAAAGCCTGTGGAATTAAATGCACAAATGCCTACCAACACATGGACGCGTTTCGATATCTACTGCAATTCCGCCGCCGGGATCTGGAACCTTGCCATGAACGGAAGCAATGTGGCTTCCGGGCTATCGCTGGTCTCCTCGAATCCGGCAGAGGAGGTCGTCTTTTCGAACGGCTCGGCCACGGGGACATTCGTCGACAGCATCGACATGGCCAACACCGAACAGGTAGGTGAAATGCCCGACACGGATTCCGACGGCATCCCGGACTGGTGGGAGCAACAATATTTTGGCGGAGCGACCGCCTGCATCGCGGACGCCCCCTCCGGGAACGGAGATCTCACATACGAGGAAACCTACATTGCCGTAGTGGATCCCTTCGCGTACGATCCGCCCCTTGTGGCTATGGAAAACCCCGGCGAGCTGCAATGGGCACCCAAGACCAGCCGGTTGCACGACGTGGAGTGGGCACCCAGCCTCCAATCCAACTTTGTGGCAATCGCCAGCGATATTCCGTGGCCGACGGACAGCTATGTCGACGCGGCGCACACCAACGAACCCGCCGGTTTCTACCGCGTTAAAATCCACCTCTAGGGCAGAAAGGGAGAGTTTAACGCGGCTACGCAGCAGGAGATTTTGACAAAATGATGGACAACAGAATGATTTCAAAAGTCGATTCAAAGAAGGATCCCCATTATTTTGTTATCCATCATTCTGTCTAAACTTTTTTAATTAGCACCTTACTTTTCAAATTCAATCACGTTTACACAGCATTTCCGAACACAGATGGAAGAGTTCTGGATCGCTAATCGCGCGAATTGCGCGAATGGGGAAGAGGGTTGGTAGTAAGTTTTTATAGATTAGTGCGATTCGCGTGATTCGCGATCAAAAAAATACGCGGTTCCGGCTCTGCCGAGTTGGGTGGTTAAGGGTGGTTTGCTAAGGAACGCCTGAATAGATAATTTCCGGAGGAAATAACGAGCTTCGCGAAGTGGTTCAAATGGTGAGAAATGAGAACGGAAGGAACTAAAGGAATCGAGATGAATATTTTCAAAAAAGAACAGGGTGTCTGGATCGCAGGCGCGATCGGCTTGCTAACCGTGGGTTTGCTAGGATGTGCGAACACGCAACGATCTCAACCCGCATCGGATATCGGTGCCCTTGACGGGGCTTCGCCCCGAGCCGGAAGCGTCCCCGCCGCACCGCCCCAATCCCGCCGCGCCGCGCCTAGGCTGGATATTCAGTCGGTGCGCGTGATCAGCAAAAACAAGAACACCTACGAGGCTTGGCCCACGGTGGCCCGCACCCGCGACGGCGAACTCCTGGTCGTCTATTCCGGCGGGCGGGAGGGGCATGTCTGCCCATTTGGCAGAATCGAGATGATGCGCTCGGAGGACAGCGGAAAAACCTGGTCGTCGCCAAAGGTACTGATCGACACGCCGCTGGACGACCGCGATGCCGGCGTGCTGGAGACGGCGAAGGGCACTTGGCTCGTAACCTGGTTCACCTCGGACATCTGGGTCGAATACTTCGACAAAGCCCTAGCCTCGGGATCCAATCCGGAGGTCTGGACGCCCGCGAAGGTTTCCCGCTGGAAAAAGGCGAAAGCGAACATGGTTCCCGAGAACTGCCCCTACCCCGAAATAAAAAAATTCATGGAGGCGAGCGCCCAAAACCCGGGGCACCCGGCTTCGCACCAGTGGATGATCCGAAGCGAGGATCGCGGCGCAACCTGGTCGGAGCCCTACCCGGTGCCGCTCATGTCCCCGCACGGACCGATCCTCGCGACGGACGGCCGGTTGCTTCTGGCCGGTAAGGATGGAAGCACCATCGCCGTGGCGGAATCCCTCGACGACGGCAGAAGCTGGAAGATTATCGGAAAAATCCCGCCCGCCCCGGGGGACCGCCTTGGCGAATACCATGAACTGCACATGGTGGAGGCGGCGGATGGCCGACTGGTGGCCCAGATCCGGAACCATAACAGCCAACACCACTACGAGACTCTGCAGAGCGAATCCCATGACGGGGGCAAGACCTGGACCCCTGCCCACTCCATCGGGGTGTGGGGATTCCCCTCCCACCTGCTGCGGCTCTCCGATGGACGGCTGATGATGACCTACAGCTATCGCGGCGACCTGCACACTCCGAAAGAGCCCAACCGGATCCTGGTGCGGATTAGCGAAGACGCGGGCGAAAGCTGGTCCGGCGCGGCCGTGGTTGCGGGGGATTTTCCCCATCTCGATTTTGGATATCCAAGCTCGGTCGAGCTTGGGAACGGCTCTTTCCTGACGATTTGGTACCAGCACACACCGCCGGGAAAACCCGAATTCTGGATGAATCGTCATGCGCAACTGATACAGGCAACGTTTACGCTGAAATAAAATACAAAATAAAAAGAGAGTTAAATCATGAGAACAAGAGGAAAAAATAGGCACCTGCGGAAACTGCTTTTCATCACGATGACCATCCTTTTTGGAGCGGAGGTTTCCGGGGCGGAGGTGCTCTACCACGAATTGTTCACGGCCCAGACCACCGACAACAACACCCTGCCGGAGCTCGGCTGGGCATCCCACGAGGGATCGAACGGCGCGGTCTGGACCTACCCGCACATCGCCGGCAC
>WFRA01000406.1 GCA_015486775.1 Kiritimatiellales bacterium
CACTTGGAACCAAGACGTGGCGGCTGGTGCAAAATGGAGCGACGCGACGAACTGGGATGCAGGAGTTCCCACCTCCGGCGACACGGCCATCTTCAACCAGACCCAGGCCGATACGCTGGAGGTGGATGTGGATGTTGCCGGGCAGACCCGTTTGCAGCAGGTCAGCCAAACCCACACCTTCAATGGATCGGGATCGATTGCCGTGTCGGCAAGTCCGGTAGCCCACTTCCAGACCATCATGTACAACACCACCTCCGGAACGGTAACCTACAACGTGCCGGTGTCGCTCGATACGCTGGGCTCGGCCTACTGGGGGCAGGCGACCCATAACAACAATGGAACCACCGTGTTCAACCGCCCTGTCACACTTGCCTCCGGGGCACTCCTCAACCTCCAGGGCGGAACGTACATTTTCAACAGCGACCTGAACGTGCTCGGCTCGATGCGCTTGGATGGAACCGTGGTCATTGGCGGAACGGGAACAACCCTGGTTTCCACGGACTACATCAACACTGCCGGGCTGGGTAGCGTGCTGCACCTGAACCGAACCGGTGCCTACACCCTGGCCAACACGGCGACCGGCTATCTGCGGGTCGAAAAAACAAAGATCATTTTCAATGCCGCGCAGGCGCTCGGGGCGGGAACCAATGTCAGGATGTACGAGGTCGACCCGGCATCCGCTTTGGTTTCCGGAGGGGATTATGACCAGGATTTCGGCTGGCTGGCCTGCTACGGCAACGGCGGAACCATAGATATGCAAAACTCCGCCTGCATCTGGACTTTTGCGGACTCCTCCGCCCAAGGCTGGGTCAAGCTGGATATCAACAACGTCGGAAGCAATTCGGTGGTTCGGTTTGCGCTGGGCAGCGGTGGAGGACTGACGGCTGTGCAAGTCGGCAAGATCACCTTGAACGGAACGCCTCTAACGATGGCAGACACCATCGTGGACGGGGGCTATCTCTACGTCACTTCCGTGGCGGCCGAACCTCCTGTGCCGGAAGACCGGAACGATCCCGTCTATGTGGGCTACTACCGCGGTGCGGGGATGGACGAAGGGCTCTATGCCTTCACCGATCCGGAGCAACCGCTCGCCACCGCCTCGCGCATCGGAACCCTGGCGTTTTTCGCTACGGATTGGCAGGAGGTTGGATTCGATGGCCACCGCTATTTCATGATCGATCACGCCACCGGTTCCGGACTCTACCAATACGATGGGGGAACCAATACCATCCTGCTTAGCGGGTCATACGGGTTCTCTTCCTGGCACGGCATTGGTCAGTGCAACGGGGTCTTCTATGGAATCTACGATGGTTCCGCCCTGGACGGCTCCGGACTCTACATGTTCATGGATCCAACGGATCCCGAAAGCACGGCGCTGCATCTATGCAAAAACCAAAGCTTCCCTTCCAATGTCTGGAAAGATGTCGCATTCGATGGCGAACGCTATCTCTTCGTGCGGACGGACGCGGACGGTGGAACCCCGGGGCTCTACCAATACAATCCCGGAACGGATTCCTTCCTGTTGATTAGCGGTTCCGAGACCTACGCCGATTGGGAGGGACTCGGGGTCTTCGATGCGGACATTGTCCCGCAGGCCGGTCAAAAAGCCTATGTGTTGCTCTTCGGCGGGCAGTCCAACGCGCTGGGCTGGGGATATCGCCAATACCTGCTCGACACCGGCGATCCGCTCGCCTCGCCGCAGGCGGATATCGACCTATTCCACGGGCTCTCCCTCTCTGTTCCCAAAGACACCCTGCTGCCGCTCCAGTCCGGAACCGGCAACACCGTGGTCAAGCCGCTCCCCAACCACTATCCCGCCCTGACCACCGCGCCCATCAGCCGCTTTGCCTCGGAGCTGAGTTTTGCCCGTACCACCCGCGACCTGATCCTTGATCCCAATGCCCGCCTGGGCATCATCAAATACGCCATCGGCGGAACCAGCCTCTACGACCCTGCCGACTGGCGCCCCGACGGAACCGCCGACCGCGCGGCGGACGGAACCCAGTACCGACGCTTCCAAGAAACGGCCTGGAAGGGGATTGCCGCCATGAAAAATAAATATCCTCGCTACTCCGTGGAAATTCTCGGCATGGGCTGGGTACAGGGCGAGTCGGATGCCATCGAAGGGCACGCCGACGAGTACGAGGCAAACCTGATGCGGCTGGTCGCCGATGTCCGCGCCACGTTTGGCGACGGTCTGCCGTTTGTCCTTTCGATGCTCTCCACCAACCAGCTCGAAGGGGCGCCGGCGAACGAGCTTGCCCAATGGCCGATCGTGATGGCGGCGCAGCAGGCCGTCGCCGCCGCCGATCCCAAGGTGGCCGCCATGCCGACCGCCGGAACCAACTATGCGGTATCGGTCGGGTTTTCGGAAGGTCGCTATCACTACACCTCTTCGTCCCTCCTCCGGATTGGGCGCGACCTAGCCGAGGCACTGGTGACCATCTCCGGCGTGAATGCTTTTGAAGAGTGGGCGGAAGGCTTCTCCCTCTCTGGAACCAATGCGCTGGAGAGCGCCGACCCCGATGGCGACGGGCTCGACAACTTGCATGAATATGGTTTTGGGGGTGACCCGACCAACGCAACCGATACCGGCATCTCCCCTGCTTTCGGGCCGGTGGACTCCGGAATGGAATATCTATATCCCCGTTTGCGCGATCCCTCGCGGGGAGTCGAATATTCCTTGGAAACAACCGAGGACCTTGTTTCCGGGGCTTGGAAAAATAGCGGCTATACCGAGGCTGGAACGGCGGTGATCGACGCAGCTTTCGGGTGGGTCTCCAACTCTGTTCCAACCCTTGGAACGGGGTCGCTCATGCTTCGCCTAAACATTTCAGATATTTGATGCCGGTGCTCCTTTCCTGGAAATGGACAGTGCCGCACGGATTTTTTTGATCGTCTTGGTTGCCCCGCCGCCGGGCGCGGTGGCAAGATGAGGCTTTGATTTTTCCGAGGAGTGGAACCATGGCGGAAGCGGGCGATGCAATAGAACGGCTGATCGAGGTGGTGGCGCGGCTGCGGGCGCCGGACGGGTGCCCGTGGGACCGGGAGCAGACGCTGGAGTCGATGAAGCCGGAGCTGATCGAGGAGGCGTACGAGGTGATCGACGCCATCGAGAGCGGCAACCGCTCCGATCTCGAGGAGGAGCTGGGCGACCTGTTGCTGCAGATTGTTTTCCAGAGCCAGATTTGTTCGGAGGAGGATGCCTTTGCCTTTCCGGAGGTGGCCACGGGAATCGCCGACAAGCTGGTGCGTCGCCATCCGCACGTCTTTGGCGGGGTGGAGGTTTCCGGCACCGCCGAGGTGCTACAAAACTGGGATGCCATCAAGAAGGCGGAAAAGGGCGGGGACGATCAGCCCGCATCCATCGTGGCCGGCATACCGAAGCATCTGCCCGCCCTACAAAAGGCGCACCAAGTCCAGAAGCGTGCCGCTCGCGCCGGGTTTGACTGGAAGCATATCGACGATGTTTTCGACAAGCTCCACGAGGAGATCGACGAGGTGAGGGAGGCGATCTCCCGCAACCACGAGGAGGACATCCGCGACGAGATTGGCGACCTGCTCTTTTCCGTCGTCAACGTCAGCCGTTTCCTCGGCCATAATCCCGAGGAGCTGCTCAACCAAAACATCAAGAAGTTTATCCGCCGCTTCCAATGTGTGGAAGAAAAGGTGCACGCCACCGGCAAACCCTTCAAGGCGTTCACCCTCGACGAGCTGGATGCTTTCTGGAACGAGGCGAAGGCCGGTGAACCGCTTCGTTAAACAGCACATTCCCCCTTTTTTGGTTCCCGGTTTTCGCAAGCCTTTGAGGGAACGGCACAAACCGCTTCCGTAAAGGTCAGGATGCCAGACCGGCATTCTAATATTTTGCTAGACTTGCGGCTTTCCAGCGACTAGGTATTTCCTGGTCAGGGCAATAGAAAATTAAAACAAAGCATTGCGGCATAAATTGGGGGTCAAATCATGGACAAAGAAACTCGATGGAAGCAGCGGTTTATGAATTTTGACAAGGCGTTCCATACACTGGAACGGACGGTTGCAATTGAGAATCCGTCCGAGGCGGAACGGGGCGGCTTAATTCAGTTTTTCGAGGTCGCGTTTGAGTTGTCGTGGAAGACGCTCAAGGATTATCTTGAAGCGGGTGGTTTTCAGGTTAAGAGTCCGCGCGATGTTTTGAAGCAGGCGTTTCAATCGGGGATTATTCAAGATGGCCACGCATGGATGGAGGCGCTGGACGACCGGAACCTGACGGCACACACCTATAACGAGGAGACCGCCGCTAAGATTGACCGTTTGATCCGAGAGAAATATTTCCCGGCAATTGCGGCACTTTACGAGACATTGAAAAAAGAAATGTAGGACGGGTTTCCTGCCTGTCTCCTGTCGCTCGGCTCTGCGCGTGAAGACAGGCAGGAAGCCTGTTCTGCTTTGAAGGAATGAACTATGGCGTTTGGCTTGACCAATAAAGACATCGAACTCATTCGTGGCGCCATTGAGGCAGTTTCGGAAATTGAAGAGGTTATAGTGTTTGGCTCCCGAGCAATGGGAAACTATAAAAACGGTTCGGATATTGATTTAGCGGTAAAAGGGAACGGCATCTCTCTGCGAACAATTTCCCGGTTGGGCGCTCTGCTCAACGAAGAACTCCCCTTGCCGTATCAGTTTGATGTAATCGACTATGCAACCATCGACACTCCCGCGCTAAAGGAACACATTGATTCGTTTGGAGAAGTGCTGTTCCAGCAAAAAAAGACCGCGTGATCATGAACATAAAACATCCTGCCCGTTCTGTGTAACAGTTTAGCTGAATCCGGGTGGATTTACGAGGTGTCGAATGTCTGAAGGCTGGGGTCGGAGCACCAGCTTGGGTCGATAACGGTGCTCGTTAAAGGGTTGCAACGCCCGCCATTGTGTGTAGCATGCCTCCTTTCGGTTTTCAAAAGGGAAGAGGGTAGTTATGGCTAAAGAAGAATCAATCGAGGCGGAAGGCGTAGTGAAAAAAGTGCTGCCGGCCACCATGTATCGCGTGGAGCTCGAAAACGGGCACGAAATCCTGGCGCACATTTCCGGAAAGATGCGCAAGCATTTCATCCGCATCGCCGTGGGCGACAAGGTTACGGTGGCCATCTCTCCGTACGATCTGGAGAAGGGCCGCATCACGTTCCGCCACCGAAACTAAAAGGGAAATGGAATGATGGAATATTGGATAGAGGGATATTGAAACCTTTTTCCGCCAATCCAGTAATCCACAATTCCGTTTTTCAGGCAGAGCGTAGCGATGGCTGAAAAAAGAAGCGTTTGGGGAAGCAAGGTCGGATTCTTGCTGGCCGCCATTGGGTCGGCGGTCGGGCTGGGCAATATCTGGCGTTTCGGCTACATGGCCTATGAAAACGGCGGCGGGGCCTTCTTGGTTCCCTATGCCGTCGCGCTGGTGCTCGCCGGCATTCCGCTGATGATTCTCGAGTATGCTCTCGGCCACCGCGAAAAAGCCTCCCCGCCGCTGGCCTTCGCCCGCGCATCCCGCAAGTGGGAAACTATCGGCTGGTGGATGCCCACCGTCGCCTTCTTTGGAATCACCCTTTTCTACGCCGCCGTGATCGGCTGGTGCATGAACTATTTTGTCTTCTCGTTCAACCAGGCTTGGGGCGCGGATACCGGCGCATTTTTCTCCAATACCTTTTTGCAGACCAGCGACTCGCCCTTCCACCTCGGCGGCATACGCTGGCCCATCTTTGCGGCCACCGCGCTGACATGGGCCGTCACCTGGGCCATCTGCTACCGCGAGGTCAACCACGGCATCGAAAAGGCCAGTATGGTTTTCATGCCGTTGCTGGTGGTACTCACGCTGGTAATCATCGGCTGGTCGCTTCAGCTCCCCGGCGCTTGGGCGGCCATCAAGGAAAACTACCTCACCGCCCGCTGGGAAAAGATCAATCCCTTCTCGGCGGGCGGGAGCAAGGTCTGGGTGGCCGCCTTCGGGCAGATCTTCTTCACGCTCTCGCTCGGCTTCGGCATCATGATTACCTACGCCAGCTACCTGCCCAAAAAGACCGACATTGTCGGCAACGCGCTCATCACCTCGGTGCTCAACTGTCTCTACTCCTTCATCACCGGCTTCGCCGTCTTTGGAACCATCGGTTTCATGGCCGCCTCCAAAGGGGTGCCGTTTGGCGAGGCCATCGCCAGCGGCCCGGGGCTCGCCTTCGTCGTCTATCC
>WFRA01000407.1 GCA_015486775.1 Kiritimatiellales bacterium
AGGTGAAGTCGGCCGTGGTCGGCACGGGTACGGCACAGAAGGAGCAGGTGGCTCGGATGGTGGTGCGGCTGCTCAACCTGGCCGAGCCACCTGCTCCTTCTGTGCCGTACCCGTGCCGACCACGGCCGACTTCACCTTGCGTGGCGAGTGCTCGGAAATTTCCAGCCCCTTCTTGGCGCAGGCGGCGATCGCCACCCCGCGCGCCTGCCCCAGCACCATCGCCGTGTTGGCGTTCTTAGCAAAAAAGGCGCCCTCGATCGCCGCGCAGTCGGGGCGGTGCTCCTCGATCAGGTCAGAGATCGAATCGAAGATGTTTTCCAGACAGAGGGAGTGGGGCACCTTGGGCTTGTTCAGGATGCGGCCAAAAGCCACTGCCCGCAGGTCGCTCCCGCGCACCTCGACGATCCCCACGCCCGTCGAGCGCAGCGAGGTGTCGATCCCCAAGATTCTGATGGTTTCGCGTGGCATGGGAAATAGGGTAGGGCACTTCCGGCCATTGGAAAGAAAATTCCCTTTCAGATCTCCGCAATTTAGTGGACGATTTCTGTAGAAAAAAAACTGCAAACAGGATAAACAGGGGGCTCATTCAATTCAATTAAGGAAAAATAGCGTTATGAATACAGGTACAGTCAAGTGGTTCAGTTCGGAAAAAGGTTTTGGTTTTATCACTCCCGATGGCGGCGGGCCGGACATGTTTGTCCACCATTCCGAGATCCAGGTTTCGGGCTACGCCACCCTCGACGAAGGCCAGAAAGTCTCGTTCGAAATTGGTGAAGGCCAGAAAGGGCCGTGTGCAACCAACGTTGTTCCGATGTAGTTCCATGAATTTGGTGGCGACACCATAAATTTGTAAAGCGCCTGAATGGGCGCTTTTTTTGGTTTGCGGGACAAGGCTTGCCGCGAGAAGGTTGCCCGTCCGGGGCGAATGGGAGGGAAAGGAGATGACCGAAGCGAAGGAAGGAATGGATGTGGGTTATGTGGCCAACTTAGCCCGTATCGAACTGACCGAAGAGGAGACCGCGCTCTTCCAGGGGCAGCTCGACCAGGTGCTGCACTATGTCGAGCAGCTCGACGAGTTGGATGTCAGCGAGGTCGAACCTACGGCTCACGCATTCCCCGTATTCAATGTGTTCCGCAAGGACGAGGTGGGGCAGAGTCTCGACCATGCCGTCATTATCGCTAACGCCCCCGCCGCTACCGAGGGCGAGATCCGCGTTCCCAAAATTATTGATCAGTAGAAGTGAATATGAGGAACCACTAATCTTCACTAATCGACATCTGAATTAGTGCGGATTAGTGAAAATTAGTGGTTAAAAATTATGTCTGAACTCAACAATTTGACTATAGCCGAACTTTCCGAAAAGCTGGCGGCTGGCGAATGCACCTCCGTGGACATCGTCAACGATGTGCTGGCCTCCATCGATTCCAATGATGGGAAAGTTGGTGCCTACCTCACGATCGACCGCGCCTCCGCGCTGGAGCAGGCGCAAGAGGCCGACGAAGCCCGCGCCGCCGGAAAAAAACTTCCAATGCTTGGAATTCCGATTGCGATCAAGGATCTGCTCAATGTGAAGGGGCAGCCCTGTACCTGCTCGTCGAAGATTCTCGAGGGATACGTGGCGCCCTACGATGCCACCGTAATTTCCAAGCTCCGCGAAGCCGGAGCGGTGCTGCTTGGCCGCGTGAACATGGACGAGTTTGCGATGGGATCGAGCACCGAAAATGCCGCGCTGGGAAAAACGTCCAACCCTTGGAACTTGGCCCATGTACCCGGCGGCTCCTCCGGCGGCTCGGCCGCCTGCGTGGCGGCCGACGAGGCGATCGCTTCGCTTGGCTCCGATACCGGCGGCTCGATCCGCCAGCCCGCCGCCTTCTGCGGCTGCGTCGGGGTCAAGCCCACCTATGGCCGCGTTTCGCGCTATGGCCTGACCGCCTTCGCTTCGTCGCTCGACCAGATCGGCCCGCTCTCGAAAACCGTCAAGGATTCCGCGCTACTGCTCGAAGTCCTTTGCGGACACGACAAAATGGACTCCACCTCCATCGAGATGGAGGTTCCAAGCTTTGGAAAAAATCTAACAAACGATCACTCGCTGGCCGGAATGAAGCTGGGGCTTCCGAAGGAATATTTTGTGGAGGGAATGGATCCCGAGGTCGAAAAAGCGGTGCACGATGCGGTCGAGCATTGCAAGAGCCTCGGCGCGGAAGTGGTTGAAGTCAGCCTGCCGCACTCCAAATATGCCATCGCCGTCTACTACATCATCGCCACCGCCGAGGCCTCCGCCAACCTGGCGCGCTTCGACGGCATCCGCTACGGTCTGCGCGTCGATGGAAAAGATCCGCTGGAACTCTACGGAAAAACCCGCGCCGCCGGATTCGGGCCGGAGGTGAAGCGCCGCATCATTCTCGGCACCTATGTGCTGAGCAGCGGCTACTACGATGCCTACTACAAGCGCGCGCAAAAAGTCCGCACCCTTATCCGCAACGACTTTGCCGAGGTTTTCAAGCAGTGCGACGCCATCCTCGCGCCCGTCACCCCGACCCCCGCCTACAAGCTGGGCGAGAAAACGGACGATCCGCTCAAGATGTACCTCGACGACATCCTCACCACCCCCGTCAACCTGGCCGGCAACTGTGCGCTCTCGCTGCCCTGCGGCTTCTCCGCTTCGGGGCTTCCCATTGGCCTCCAGATTATTGGCGACTCCTTTGCCGAGGAGACCATCCTGAAAGTCGGCCACGCCTACGAGCAGACCACCGAGTGGCATAAGCTGAAACCTAAAATTTAAAACTTGAAACCTGAAGTCCCCGCGACAGGAAAACGCATTACGGATTACGCATCATGAAATACGAAGCAACCATTGGGCTGGAGACGCACATCATGCAGAAGACGCAGACGAAGATGTTCTGCGCGTGCAGATATGAATATGGTGCAGAGCCAAATATCCATGTTTGCCCGGTCTGCCTGGGCTATCCCGGCGCGCTGCCGGTGATGAATGAGAAGGCGATCGAACTCTGTTGCAAGGCGGGGCTGCTGCTGGACTGCAAAATCAATCCCTACAGCAAGTGGGATCGTAAAAACTATTTCTATCCCGACATGGCCAAGAACTATCAGATCACTCAGGCCGACGAACCGCTCTGCCTCGGGGGGCATCTGACCGTCGAGGTCGATGGCGAAACCAAGACCTTTACGCTCGAGCGCATTCATCAAGAGGAAAACGCCGCCAAGAATACGCATGTCGCGGGCGCGAGCCTGGTCGACTACAACCGCGCCGGAACCGCGCTGATGGAAATTGTTTCCAACCCCTGCATGCACTCCGCCGCCGATGCGCTGGCCTATCTCACTGCACTCAAGCAGATCATGGAATATGGTGGTATATCCGACTGCAACCCCGAGAAGGGGCAGATTCGCTCCGACGTGAATGTCTCCGTCCGTCCCGTCGGCCAAAAGGAGCTCGGTTCCAAGGTCGAGATCAAAAACATGAACTCCTTCGCTTTTATCCAGCAGGCGATCGAATACGAGATTGATCGCCAGACCGAGCTGCTCGAAAACGGCGGAAGCGTCGTGCAGGAGACGCGTGGATTCGACTCCGAACGCGGCGAAACCTTTTCGCAGCGCACCAAGGAAAATGCCCACGACTACCGCTATTTCCCCGAACCCGACCTCATGCCCGTCAAGATTTCCGCCGAGCAGGTAGAGCAGTGGCGCTCCGAACTACCCGAGCTTCCGGCGCAGCGCCGCGTGCGCTATGTGTCCGAACTCGGCCTGCCCGAATACGACGCCGGGGTGCTCACCGCCGATAAGGCCACCTCCGACTGGTTTGAGCTGGCGATGCAGCACACCCAAAATGCCAAGGCCGTCTCCAACTTTATCATGGGCGAAATGATGCGCCTGCTCTCCGAAAAAGAGATTCCTATTTCCGAATCAAAGGTCACCCCCGAAAAACTGGCCGGGATCATCGCGCTCATCGATGCCAAAACCATCAGCACCGGCGCGGGCAAGCAGGTTTTCGAGATCGTCTTCAACGACGGCGGCGACCCCAAAGCAATTGTGGAAGAGAAGGGCCTGGCGCAGGTTTCCGACGACTCCGCGCTCGAAGACTGGGCCGACGAAGCCATTGCCGCCAACCCCAAACCCGTTGAGGAATACAAGGCCGGCAACGCCGCCTCGATCAACTTTTTGATGGGGCAGGTGATGAAGGCCAGCCGGGGCAAGGCCAATCCCGGTGCCGTCATGCAGATGCTCAAGCAAAAGCTGGATGGCTAACCTAGACGAGCGCTTCCAGCCTCGTGTGGTTGAGTGGAACGAAGGGGTTTGGGGATCATGAGTTGCGCGAGGTCTCCAATCTCATCAAAGGGCATGAGGAGCTAATACGGAGGTGCTGGGATGAACGCTTGCGAAGTAGATATTGAAGCCGTGCGGTTCGCCGACGACAGTTTGGTTTTTGATCTGGTCGATGGTCGAACGATCAGTGCGCCGCTGGCCTATTACCCCACGCTCATGAATGCCTCCGAGAAGCAACGCAACGACTTCGAAATCGTGAGCCATATGGTGCATTGGGTCGCGCTCGATGCCGACCTGAGTTCGGACTGCCTGCTGCAAGGTGCCAAGGAGCTTCCTCTCTATCACATTTCGAGCGAGCATCGTGCCGTTGCGGAGACAGGAAGAGAATACGCTGAATAACACAATGGAAAAGAGCCGAGAATACGCTGGCTAAAATGTCTTCATTCATCATGGAAAAAGCAGTTAACCACCCTGCAAAAGCGGTTCTTCTTTGCAATTTTTAGGTTCTTCGTCCCTGCGCTTTCATGTCGCGGGAAAATGGGGTACAAGTAGCCTTCATAAAAGGAGATTTGTTATGC
>WFRA01000408.1 GCA_015486775.1 Kiritimatiellales bacterium
ACGCATGGAGGTGTCGGCCATGATGTTCTGCATCTTGTAGTAGTCCATCACGCCCAGGTTGCCTTTGCGGAAGGCGTCGGCCATGGCTAGCGGAACTTCGGCCTGGGCTTCGATTACCTTGGCCTGCATCTCCTGGACGCGGGCACGCATCTCTTGTTCTTGGGCGATGGCCATGGCGCGGCGGCCTTCGGCTTCGGCCTGGCGCATGATTTTGTCGGCATCGGCGCGATCGGTTTCGAGCTTGGCACCTACATTGGCAATCTGTCCGACACCGGCTACGGAGACATCGGCGATATCGATGGAAACGATTTCGAAGGCGGTCTGGGCATCGAGTCCGCTATCGAGCACGCGGCGGCTGATGGCATCGGGGTTTTCGAGTACGTTTTTATAGGATTCCATCGAGCCGATGGCGCTGACGATGCCCTGGCCGACGCGGGCAACGATGGTGTCTTCGGTGGCACCGCCCACGAGGCTTTCGAGGTTGGTGCGCACGGTCACGCGCGCTTTTACGAGCAGGCGGATGCCATCTTTGGCTACGGCGTCAAGCATGCCGGAGGTGGTTTTGGAGGGATCGGGGCAGTCGATCACTTTGGGATTTACGCTGGTCTGGACGGCATCGACAATGTTGCGTCCGGCGAGGTCGATGGCAGCCGCCTGCTGGAACTTTAACTCGATGCTGGCTTTGTCGGCGGCGATCATGGCACGCACGACATTTTGCATGCTGCCGCCCGAGAGGTAGTGGGATTCGAGCTGCTCCGTACTGATTTCAATGCCGGCTCGGTCGCCGGAAATGTAGGCCAGAATCACTTGGCTCGGTGGTACGCGTCGCAGTTTCATGCCGACGAGGTCGGCCCAGATCTTGACCTTTACGCCCGAAAACGTGGCGCGGACCCAGAGGCCGAGCACGGGCAGGACAAAGGCTAGGATCGCGATGGTGACGATGGCAATGATGATTATGATGGGGGTCATGTTTTCTCCTCGGTTTGGTTTTGTTTCTCGTTGAGTTCTTCGATTTTTTTAAGTTCTTCCGGAACCTGGATAATCAGGCGCCGCTTCTGGAAGAGGCCGAGCAGCAGTGCGCCCATGCCCATGCTCACGACCACCGTCTGCACCGACCAGGCGATGGCGGGAATGGCGGTGGCGAGATAGATGATCGCCAGCCCGATGGTGAGGGAGAGCAACACCCCACCGACGGAGGTGTTGCTTCGCCGCAGGATCAGCGTGCCGATCACCAGTCCCATGACGATGCGGCTGGTATAGACCAAAAATCCCCACCCGCCCAGGATCAGCAGACCCAGCGGTATGCCGAGAAAGGAAAAGAGGCTCATGGTTCCAAGGATTGGAAGCGCCAGCGCGCAGAGCGCACCCACCCAGAGGCAGCGCCACGGCGAGGCGTGTACGAGCTGCGTGGCCATGGCGGTGGTCATGGGGAAGAGGACAACAAACGGAATACCGGCCATCAGCGCCGCCAGGAACCAGATGAGGCGCGTGGTCAGCAGCTTTTTGGAAAACACCGGGGCGGCGGGCGGGATGGCGCGGTGTAGCGAGCCGCCCACGATCCCCTTTGCGGGAACCAACTCCTTGCCACTGGTGTAGGTGAGGTTGCCGCCGACCCGAGTGTCGCTCTGGAGAATGATTTCCGGCGCAACGATGGTGAGGTTGCCGCCGATCTTGCCGGAGATGGTCGCGATGCGGCTGACCGTGATGGAGACATCGCCCTGGGTGTTTCCCTCCAGGACAATACTGTTGCCCAGCAGTTTCATGTCGCCCTTCACGACGGAGTTGGTTGCCACGTGGATGGTGTCGCCCAGCGCCATGAGGTTGCCGTCGATTTGGCCGCCGACCTGGATGGTCTTGCCCGAGAGGCGGACGTTTTGCTTGGCCTTTCCGGTGAGGAAAACGCCGCCGCCCAGCCCCCAGACACTCTGGGAAAACTCGCCGCCGAGCTCCAGTCGGTTGCCAGCCATCAGGAACAGGTCGTTTTGGATGTTTCCGTCCACCGTGGCATCGACGGCGTAGATCCACTGCTCGTTGGCAACGGTTTCGCCCTTTGCAACCGTGTAGGTGTTGGTGGATAGAAAAGCAATGGCCTGTGCCTGAAGAGCCAAGGCAAAGGGGAGGAGGAAAATTAGGTTTTTATTAAACTTCGGCATTTAAAAATCCATATTTACTGTTCTGAGGTTTCCCCGGCTTTCACCACGGAAACATGGCCGCCTTCGGTGGACGAAATCTTTACGGGGGTTCCTTTCTCGATCCATTCGCCGTCGGCCACCACGTCCATGCGTTTGCCGTCGAACCGCGCAATACCCGATGGGCGGAGAGTGGAGATGGCCTCGCCGACCATGCCAACGGGAAACATCTTAGCGGCAACATTTGATTTGCAGTCGGCCAAGGTTGCTTTTAGCGAAAGGGTTTTTCCCATGCGGGTTTTGGGGAAATATTTGATCCAGACCACGAAGGTCAGGACACCCGCAAACAGCAGAGCCAGCGCGCTCAGCATATTCCAAGGTTCGGAAAAACTTCGCCAGCCCACCACCGCCGCCCAGACCCAAGCCACCGAGCCAAAGATTCCAAGAATGCCGCCGGGAATAAAAATCTCCGCGCCAATCAGCACGAACCCCGCCGCCAGAAGCGTCAAATAGAGTGTTATCGGTTCCATGCGCCAGACCGTAGACCGATGGGCCGGAAAATGGAAGGGAGGATTGTTTTTATATGCAGGCCGAACGCTCGGCGGCTTGCTGCCCGACTACATGGACGAAATCGATGGCTGGCAATAAAACAGGGGCTGGAACAAATGTTCCAGCCCCCGGAAAATGGGGTGAAAGACGGGATTCGAACCCGCGACTTCCTGAACCACAATCAGGCGCTCTAACCAGCTGAGCTACAATCACCAACCGAAAAACGAAAGGGCAACATATAGATCCTCGCGGAAAAATCAACCGTTTTTATCCATAAACTAGCTTCGGAGGCTTGCCTTTGGCGGGGCATCCCTTTACGTTCTGCCCCGATTTCAACCCTTAATTCCAATGGATGGAACTTGATATGAAAAAACAGAATGTATGTGTCGTCGGCGCGGGCGCCGTCGGCAAGGAGATGATCCGCCTGCTGCGCAAGCGCAACTTTCCGGCGGAGAGCATTGTGA
>WFRA01000409.1 GCA_015486775.1 Kiritimatiellales bacterium
CCGCACTCCGCGCAGCGGTGCATGGGCTGCTCGGCGGCAATTGTTCGCTCGGCGTGGAAGGCCTTGCGCCGCCGGCCAGCTTTGAGGTTGGCGAAGAAGGCCTTTCCGAAAAAGAGCAGGTAGTTTGCAAACGCCGCCACTACACAGAGGCGGCTGCCCGCGTCCGCCGCCAGCAAGACCCAGAGATAGGCGGCCACCGTCAGCCACCCCAGCCACTTCACCTTCACCGGAAGGATAAAGAAGAGCCTGAATTCAATGTTTGGAAAAAGCGTAGCAAACGCCAGAAAGATCCCACCGAGGAAAAAATAGTTGGTGATCACCGCCGACGGCGCGATGAACGACATGGAAATCGTCAGCAGGTAGCCCGTCAGGATATAGAGGTTGTAGCGGAAAGCGCCCCACTCGCGCTCCAGCGACGACCCGATCAGATAGAAAATATAGAAGGCGAAGAAGAGCCAAAACGGGCTGAGCGTCTTGGGGATCATCATGAACGAAAGCAGCCGCGTCCACTGCCCCACCTCCACCAGGCCACCCACCAGCACCAGATCCTCGTATCGCGCCAGCCCCTTCATCAGCATCACCACGCCGATCGCCTGAATCAACATCAGGTAGAGCGTCAGGTTGGGGATGGCCAGACCGCCGAAGCGTTTCTCAAGTTTCGAAATAAAATCCATGGGGCGGACGGTAGTGAAAACTTCCAGGGGTTGGAAGGTTTGAATCGGAAAAACGCTTTTTCGGCAAGAGCCCCACTAATCTATTGCATTTTCCAAGGTCTGGATGGCACACTGCCCGCCTGATGTTGACAAAGAACAGACGAATACACGACTTGCTCGACTCCACCCAGCTCTTCGAGCCGGGGGCGCTGGCCGCGATCCTTTCCAACGCCCGCGAAAACGGCATCCCGATCCGGGAAGCCGTGCTCTCTGGAAGTTCCCTGAAGGAAGAGGAGTTCCTTGAAAAGCTGGCGGAGGCGATGGAGCTACCCTTCCAGCGGCTCAAGGAGATCGAGATCGAAAACGAGATCCTCGAAAAGTTGCCGACCAAAGCCATCTTTCAATACAACGTAGTCCCGCTGGCGGAGGAGGAAAACAGCCTGAAGGTGGCCACCAGCGACCCGTTCATCCCCGGGCTGGTCGATGCCCTGCGCCTAGCAGCGGAGTGCCGCATCCAGCTGGTGCTTAGCCCGGACGAGGATATTTCCACCGCCGCGAAAAAATTCTACGGTGTCGGCGCCGAGACCCTCGACCGCATGATGCAGGATGATCGCATTGATCTCGAGGACGACGACAGCCTGCTCAAGCAGGATCTCAGCGAGCTCGACCAAGAGGCCTCCGTCGTCAAGTTCGTCAACCAAATTATCTGGGAGGCCTACAAGGATCGTGCAACGGATATCCACATCGAACCGATGGAGACCGACCTGCGCATCCGCTACCGCGTCGACGGCGTGCTGCACGAAACCCCCATGCCGCCACAGCTCAAGCGCTTCCAGTCGTCGATCATCTCCCGCATCAAGGTAATGTCGAACATGGACATTGCCGAAAAGCGCCTCCCGCAGGATGGCCGCATCAGCCTGCGCATCCGGGGGCAAGAGATCGATGTCCGCGTCTCCACCATGCCCACGGTCTACGGCGAAAGCGTCAGCCTCCGCCTGCTCATGCGCGGCGGCGGGCTCATTACCATGAAGGATCTGGGGATGGAGCCGCGCGACAGCGCGCTACTGGAAAAAATGATCACCCGCCCCCACGGCATCCTGCTGGTGACCGGCCCGACCGGCTCGGGAAAATCGACCTCGCTCTACGCCTGGCTCCACACCATCAACTCGGTCGACAAACGCATCATGTCCGCCGAAGACCCGATCGAATACGAGATGCCCGGCGTCAACCAGGTGCAGATGCGCCCGGAGATTGGCCTCACCTTCGCCAACACCCTGCGCACCTTCCTCCGCCAGGATCCCGACGTGATCATGGTCGGGGAGATCCGCGACAAGGAGACCGCCGAAATCTCCATCCGCGCCGCGCTCACCGGCCACCTGGTCTTCAGCACCATCCACACCAACGACTCCGCCAGCACCATCACCCGCCTGCTCGACATGGGGATCGAACCCTTCCTGGTGGCCTCCTCCGTCGAGGGCATCGTGGCGCAGCGCCTCGTGCGCGGACTGTGTAAAAACTGCCGCCGCCCCGTTGAGCTCGACGAAGCCTTCCTGCTCGAACACGGCTTCCCCGTCGAACGGCTGAAAAACGAAGGCCCCATCTACGAAGCCGCCGGTTGCGACGAATGCCGCGGCAGTGGATACAAGGGACGGACCGGCATCTTCGAGATCCTGCCCGTCACCGACGAAATCCGCCCGCTGATCATCGCCCACGCCTCCGCCTCCGAGATCAAGCAGCGCGCCGTGGCCGCCCACGGGGTGAAAAACCTGCGCGAAGACGGGTGGGACAAGGTACTCCGAGGGGTCACCACCATCGACGAAATCCTGCGCGTCACCGAAGAGGACGACGAAGCCGAGGAATAGGCATCCAAAAAAAATGGCGGAGAGAAAAAACAGCAAACGAGGTGCTGCATAATCATCCCGTTTCCAAGGAAAGGAAAAGAGCCATGGGCATCATTATAGCAGTCGCGGTTGTCGGATTCGTCGCATTCATACTCCTTCACAACCCCGACAACGATGCAAGGCGGCGAGAAAACATCAAACCTCTGACCACCGACGAATTTAGCCCCGATCCCATCAACCTCACCGCCGCAAAAAAAATCTATAGGCAATACATACTGTCCACCGGACTCTACGACAAGGAAGACGTTGCCGAGGGGGCGAGAATGCTCGGCGAAGAAATCAAATGCGAACTCGACATGCTCAAAGACGAGATCACCGAACAAAAAAATAATATCCGCGAAACACAAGCACAGATAAAAACCATCAAGGCCGAGCAAAAAACCACCAGCGATGAAACCGATGCCCAAGAAGAAATAGAGGAACTCAAAGGCGAAATCGCCGACTACAAAGAAGACCTCGAACTCGCATCGAAACAATACACAGCACTAAAGGCAGACAAAAAAACATTCCTGATCGACTACATAAACAAAGAAATACAATCATAGTGAGCCCCAAAGGAGTCACCATGCGCAAAGCCGCCATCGCCCTCGTCACCGCCCTGCTCATCAGCGGATGCGCGTCATTTGTACTTTCCGACTACCAACTCGCCCGCAAGACCGACCAAGAGCTCCTCATCCTGCGCAACTACTCCAGCGCCTACCCCAACCTCTACGCCGAATACATCCGCCGCATAGACGCCGAGCTCGCACGCCGCCGCGACCCCAACTACCTCAACCCCGCCAAAAAGTAAGGGCGACCAACCGGTCGCCCTCTCCCCGTACCGCTGCCGTCC
>WFRA01000410.1 GCA_015486775.1 Kiritimatiellales bacterium
CCCCGGTTCATCCAGCCGACGATGTCGCCGTCGTCCCGGGCACCGTTGCCGGGGTTGCGGTTGCCAGAAAAGTTGCTGAACGCCGGATAGCTTTCGTCACGAACAACGGGCTGCTGCGAATAGAAGTCGGTGATGTCCGCCGGAACAGAGCGCCACATGTCGTGCGCCCCATTGTTCCAGTAGCAGACAAAGCCCCTGCGCCCCTGGTTGAGCGCCCGGTAGAAAAAGGGATTGTTGATCCAAGGCATGGAACCGTCGGTGCGCCCGTTGCAAAGCACGAGAAACGGAAGATCGCCGGAATATTCCCGCGCGATGCGTTCGCTGTCCATCCGCTCCATCACGGGAATCCCCTCCGAGCACATGACGGTTTCGTCGCAGGGCCGTCCACAAAGGCCGTCGAGCCGCACCAGGTTGTATTTCCCGTCCTTCCCGGCGCGACGGGTGTAGGCGGGGATGGGTACATTGCTAAAAATCGAGGCAAAAACTTCGGGGTGGTGGAATCCAACGGAAATCGCCCCGCTGCCGCCCATGGAGGTTCCCCTGATGTAGGTCCGGCGGGGGTCGGTTCCAAAATGCCGCTGCGCCCAGCGCACCAAGTAGAGCAGATGTTCCTCGGTGTAGTTGACCACCACCCCGCCGGCAACGGTCTGCGGGTCGTAGATGTGGTCGTTGCAGCCATACCACCAGGTGTTGATGGCCTTGACGTGGTCGCGCTTGTCCCATGAAAACAGAAGCGGGCGGTTGACCCACATCCGGTCGAGCGGCTTGATGACAATATTGCCGTCCCGGCCTTCAACGACAAACTTGCGAGCCAGCCCTTCGCGCCAGCCCTGCCGCCCGTCGCCGAAGAGCAAAAAGTTGGCCTTGCGGTTTGCATCGGTTCCGCCACCGCGGCCGTGCAGCTCCAGCGTAAGGCTTCCGCCCGCTGCGCTTCCGGCCGCCGGGGCGTCCCCGATCCGAATGGGTTCCGGAAACGCGGGAACACCCTCGGCCTTCGCCGATTCGGAAACGGCACCGGATGGGGAAACAACGGCAAAATACATCGGCTGCGGATCGGCAGGCGCAATGGTGTGCACGAACAATCCATCCCGGGGTTCCAGCTCCTTTCCAGCGATTGGAAATCCATGCGTGCGGTCGGGGGTGGCCTGGGCATCGAACGAGGCCGGATCGCGCCACCAGTCGCAGGCGCTGTGCGCCTCGATGTGGTGCCCGACCAGCTTGGCCCGAGCCAGATTCGATGCGGTGATGGGACGGTTGTGCAAATAGACCTGGAACGTGGTGCCGTCGGGAACCGGCGCCTCTTCCCAAGTCAAAAACACCTGGCCAAAGCGCACCGTGGCCACCAAATTGGAAACAGCGATTCCGGCCCCCTGTGCCGCAGAGAGGCAGAGGAGGAAGAGGAGTAGCGGAAGGATTGCCCGTTTTATTTTCATGCTCGGCCTTGTTTTTTGATCGCTAATTTGCACGAATCCCACGAATCGAGGAGAGTTTGAAAATTCGTGCAATTCGCGTTATTCGCGATCCTAATCCTTCGTCAATATTTTTCACAATCTGCGTTTATCCGCGAAATCCGCGGTCTATTTCATTTGCGGCTCTGCCGCGCTATCAGTCGGTGGCCATCTGCGTTTATCTGTGGTTCTCTGCTGCAATTGGTACCTTACCTTCCAAATTCGATCACGTTTACACGGCATTTTTGAACTCGGGTGGAAGAATTGTGGATCACGAATCACGCAAATGGGGAAAAGGGTTGGAAAGTTAATTTTATAAATTCGTGCGATTCGCGTGATTCGTGATTGGAAAAAATACGTGGTTCCGGCTTCACCGGGTTGGGGTAAACGAGAGCCGGGATTCTGCATCTCCAGAAATCCCGACCGGCTCGTTTTCGGCGACTCTTTTATTGAATAATCAACTTGATGAATTTTTGGTCTTCCACCAGATCCATGGTGTTGGTCACGAAGTCCAGCGCGCCGCCAGTGACGTTGGTGCCCTCGACCGTGTAGCCGGCATCGACCCACGGCCCCGTGGCGAGATCCGTGCTGGTTTCGAGATGGTAGGACAATCCGCTTTGCGGGTCGGAGAGCTGCGGATAGATGTAGCCGAAGAAGTCGCCTCCGGCATCTTCCACCACGGCGAACTCCGGCGAGGTGCCCTGGTCGAGCGCGTTGGTCGGGTCACCGCCCAGGCCATACTCGTAGAAGTTGACCAGGCCGTCGCCGTCAGGGTCGTCGCCTTCCGCACCGATATCGACGCCCCAGAGACCCGCCCATCCGGCATAGCCATAGAGGGCACCCGTGGCAACGGTTAGCCTGAAATTATTGAACTTGGTGCTGTATCCCAGGGCGTCCGTGTAAGCGACGGCATATCCGCCGGTAAAGCTGGCGTTGGCATCCACCCCGTTGGTCACCGTATTAAGCACCTCGGGTGATCCCGTTTTCCGAATGGTAAAATCAAAGTCATACGGAGTGTCGGACTTTACGGTGAGCGTGTAAAAGTCGGTATGGTAGGTGAAGGGCTGCGTGGCGTGCCCGCTCTTGATAACCCCCAGCGAACCGCCAACATTCCGAAGCAGCTGCCAGTCGTCATAGCCGCCCTTGAAGCGAAGCATGTAGAAATTATCCTTGTCTTGGTAGTTAAATGCTACACCGCACCATACTTTTGTACCCTGAGCCCTCACATCCATACTCAGAGTAAAGTTGGTGCCGTTCCCGCTGATGGTTTCCAAGGCATCGTTGTACAGCGCAACGGGCTTTTCGAATCCGTGCGAGGCTAAGGTCTTGGAATTGACGAGCCACTCATTGGTGGTACTTTCCTGATGCCAATCCGCGCCGATAAGGGAAACGTCGTTGCTTACAACTGTGTCAGGACGGTCGAAGTTGTCGGCGACGGTTGTGCTGGCCACCGAAGCGGTTTCAAGGCTGAAATTGTCGAATCGGGCAAATTCGGTTCCGTTGGTCGATGTCGAGTTGAGCAGCAATCCCGCATAACCGTTAGCAAAGTGTTCACCGGCATCGAACGCTTCCGCCAGCATTATAGTATCACCTGATGAAAGGTTCTTGATCTCCACGGTGAATCCATAGGCATAGTCCGAGGTGACCTTTACGCGGTAGAAGGTATCCAGTCCAAATGCAAATATCTCGGTCGCGTGACCGGACAGAAGAACCGTCCAGGATCCGCCGACTCGGGCGAGGATCTGGTAGCCGTCGGTTCCAGCCTTGAAGCGGGCACAATAGTAGTTGTTGTCGTCCTGGTAGTTGAAAGCCACACCCGACCACACATTGCTGGTTGCCGCGGCCACATCCACGGAGACGACGAAATTTCCGTTCCCCCCGCCGATGGTCTGCTGCGCGGTGTTGTACATCAGCCCCGGATCCGCGGAGATTGTCGAATAGACCGTGTTGCTGCCGATCCGCCAACGGCTGTTCAGGCTTCCCGACTGCGCCCAGTTTGCGCCGATCAATGTCGTGTCGGTGGACGAAACGGTATCCGCCCGGTTAAAGTCGTCCGTGACGGTTGCCGCCCAAGTTGTGAGCGCGGCAAACAGTAAACTGCTGATCCATATTCCCTTCTTCATGGTTCCTTTCCTCCTGTTGGTTGCTTTTGAAAGGCCGAACCTCTTGTCCAACCTCGTGAATGACTATAGCGCACCTCTGCTCCATCCAAATAAAATAATAATTTTCACTAATTTCCAGCACGGTAGGATTCAATACCCCGCCCTTCCCTCTTCCCGGCTCGACACAATGGAGCGCGGCATGGCCGTACCCAAGGAGTTTCCCCAACGAATGACTGAAAGCAGCGAATGGGGGCAAAATCTCTGGCGACCATTCAATTCGTTGCTTTCTGTCAATTCGTTGGAACGCCTAGACCCGTAAACCTTGCCTGAAGAACTGTTTTGATGGATAGCAAAACAAAGAGCGCAAGGAGACTGTGTCAACAAAAGCCCCCCTATTATTCAGCAAACCCTCTTCTCGTGTGCTTTATTTGCAGAATAATGGGGAGAGAAACGGAGTTTTGATTCCGGCCATGGCGGCTCGGATTCACACCAACTGGGACAGGAAGGTCAGTGCCGGCACGGCAACCGGACGGGTGTAGTCGAAACAGTTGATGTTTTCGAAGGGAAGGTTGCATGCAACCTGAAAGGCATGTTCGGCACCGGTTGCCTGCTGGTAATGCCTGAGGGCGGGTGAAATGGCGGTGTCGGACTCTTTCGCTTCAACCAAAAACCAGACCTGCCCATCCCTGATGACGGCAAAGTCGACTTCTCTCTTCTGCTTGTCTCGGATATAGCAGAGTTCAAATTTTCCAAAACCGAGATCGGTCCAGCATTCAACCGCCTTCAACAAGTGGCAGGCGATCAGGGTTTCCGTTCGTTGACCGGCATCCGATATACCCGACCAATCCCGTAAAAACCACTTTGGTTCTTTTCGCAACGCCTTGTTCAGGTTTTTGAACCAAGGCCGAACCAGAAATCCGTAGTGGGTGGAGACCAGCGTGTTGACCCATTCTTTCGCCGTCCTTGGCGAGATCTGGACCTGATTGGCCAGATTGGAGAAAATCAACTGCTCCCCCGAGCGCGCAGCAAGCACTTTCGCCATGATTTCGAGCAGGGTCAATTCCTGGATACGAGTCAGATCGCGCAGATCTTCCTTGAAAAGCCTTTCATTGCGCAGCCTATGCCACCGAGTCGAAAAACGGTCTTCGTTTTTGAGCAGGGGTTCGGGAAAGCCCCCTCGCTGCCGGAGAACGGCCCATTGCGGCACCGACAGTTCAACCTGCCCCGATATCGGATCGCCGGGATCGGTCTTCCCGCAGAGTTCCGCGACAGAGAACGGATGGATTCGATAAGGAAAGTAGCGCCCCATAAGACTGTCGCCGCCACGCCGGTAGACATCGAGTTTTGCGGATCCGGTGACCATGATTCGGCATTGGTTTTCATACGTGTCGAAAAAACCCTTCAGGAAATTCTTCCATTTGGGAAACTTGTGGAGCTCGTCAAAAGCCACCACGGGCAGTTTTTCTTTTGGGTTGTCCAATTGGCATTTTTCGGCAATGGCTTCGGGCCCGTTGACGATCAACTGCTGGTGGTTGTGGTTGTCCCAATCGAAATAGTAGTCCGCGAGCTGGCGGGCGATGGTTGTTTTTCCCACCTGTCGCGGTCCGCTCATAAACAGCATTTGGCGATGGCTGCGCAAATGTTCGCTTGCGATGGATTGGTAGATTCTTGCCCTGTTTTTCATATGACCAAAATAAACATACTGTCAAAACAGTCAAGACCAAAATGAACACCGCTTCAAAATAGTCTAGGTTCGTCGACCAAGATTCCCGACCCTGGAAACACCCGCGAAACCCCACAGAGGAACTTGCAAAACCTCTGGGTTTTGCAAGAGGATCTCTACAGGCTACTGCACTTTGTAGACTTCGAGCATCGCGGGTTTGGGCCAGGGCTTGGGGCGGGCAACATCGCG
>WFRA01000411.1 GCA_015486775.1 Kiritimatiellales bacterium
GCGGAGGGGTCAGCGGAGGGGTCAGAGTCTGCACATTGAACATTCATGGTTGAAGGGGTAGGTTCGATATTTCAATATTTTCTCCCGCCCGCTTCTGCAGAGGGTCTCTTTCCATACGTTGGAAAATAGTTGAATTCGAGTTTCCCCGCCATCAAATTCCCTGTCCCCTCCTCTCCGCCGACAAGTCGAAGTCGAGCAGGACGCTCAACCTTTGCAGAATTTCCGAACGGGACACCGAAGCGACGTCCCCGTCGCTTGCCCGGGCATGGGAACGCGACGGGGACGTCGCGTCCACACTGGCCGGAGGGGAACGCTCCTTCCTTCCCGGTTCTCTTTGTGTCCTGTGCGCCTTTTCGCGGCCATCGAATTCCTTGCCCGCGCTTCCCCGCCGGGGCAAGCCCTACCCGAATCCGACCAGCCCGGTTTCGCGCAGGCTCAGGAAGTCGGACGAATTGGGGGACTTGCGGCGGCCTATGATGATGTGGTCGTACACCCTGATGCCCATCACCTTGCCCGCGCCCACCATCTGCTTGGTGATCTTGATGTCTTCCGACGACGGAGCCGGGTCGCCGGAAGGATGGTTGTGCGCCAGGATGATGCCTGCGCAGGAGTGCTCCAGCGCTTTTTTGAACAGCTCGCGCGGGTGCACCAAGCTAGAGCTGAGCGTACCCTGGCTAATCTGCTTCGGCTCGCCGATCAGCCGATTCTTGGTGTCGAGCATGAGCGCCCAGAACACTTCCGTATTCAACGTCCGGGCACGTTCGCGCAGCACGGCGGCGGCCTGGTCCGGCGTAATAACAATTGGCCGCTCCCCCACGCTTTCGCGGGTCAGCCGCTGCGCCAGTTCGAGAGCCGCTTTCAGCAGCTGGGCGGTTACCGGCCCGATTCCCCTGAACTGCCGGAGCTCCTTCTCGGAGGCGCGGGCGAGTGCCGTCAGCGATCCAAAATGGATCAGCATCTGCTGGGCAAGCTCCGACACATTCTGCCCCGGTACGCCGCTACGGATCAGAATCGCCAGCAGCACGGCATCGGAAACATTTTCCGCCCCCAGCCGATCGAACGCCTCGCGCGGCTGCATCTGCGCCGGAAGCTCCCGCACTCGCAGCGACTGCGCCTTGATCTCATATTCAATCTTTCTATCTTTTCCACCCATTGGAAATTTCCGTAATACGCGGCGGTTGCGCCGCGGCTCATGTTTCATCCGTCACTTTCCCGTACTGCCGAAGCCACCGGCACCCCGGGTGGTTTCGGAGAGTTCCTCCACCATTTCGTAGAAGATCGGGGTGCAGTCGCAGGCGACAAGCTGGAAGAGGCGCTGGCCTTTTTCGGCGGTGTAGGGAAAATCCTTAATGTTGTCGCACATCGCCATGAGCTCGCCGCGGTAGCCGCCGTCGATCAGCCCGACGGAGTTGGCCATGCGTAGCGGGGTTTTGGAGATGCTCGAGCGCGGCATGAGGAAATAGGCACGTCCATCCTCCGGCTCGCAGGCGATGCCCAGCTTGATCGGCTTGGTTTCGCCGGGGTCGATGGCGATGTCCTCGAGGACGTAGAGGTCGAGCCCGGCATCGCCTTCGTGGAAGTGGCCGTGGTCGGCATAGGTCTCGCGGGCGGTTTCGTTGAGTGGTTTGATTTTCAGCTGCATGGTATGTTCCTCGTGGTTGATCTTGAAATCCGGCGGCGTTGTTCTTCGAACGTAAAAAGGTCGAACAAACTCCCTGATTGCAATATACACATAACGGAACCGGATTCCAGCACTTGAAGAAAAAAGCTGCGTGGCTCATTTGGCGCCGGTTTCCAACATCGGGAATATCCAGCATGGACAATGGCTTGAAAATCATATTCGTTTTCGTGGACGGACTGGGGATCGGCTCCAGCGACCCCGCGACCAACCTCCTGTGCGGCGACCGCTTTCCGAACCTCGGAAAAATGCTGGCCTCCGCCACCCCGCTCGATGCCCGCCTCGGGGTCGACGGCCTACCGCAGAGCGCCACCGGGCAGGCCACCCTCTTCACCGGCGTCAATGCCGCAAGGGAGCTAGGTCGGCACGTCGAGGGATTCCCCCCTGCCCGCCTCAAGGAAACCATCCGCCGCGAAAACATTTTTTCCAAGCTCCGGAAAATTGGCAAATCCTGCACCTTCGCCAACGCCTACTGGATCGACGACCCTCACCGTATCCCGCCGCGCCGCCAATCTGTCACCACCGTAATGAGCCTCTCGGCCTTGGGCAAAGTGCGTGGCAAAAAAGAGCTAATGGAAGGCAAGGCCGTCAACCACGACATCACCCGCCACACCATGCACACCCGGGGCTACGACGGCGAATTGATCGTGCCCGAAACCGCCGCCAACCACCTCATCGGCCTTGCCGAAGAGCACAACTTCACCCTGTTTGAATATTTCCTCACCGACCGCGCCGGGCATGCCCGCAACCGCGACCTGGTTTTCCAAACGCTGGAAACGCTCGAACGCTTCCTTCCAAGGGTTGGAACGTTTGCGGAACAACCCAACCACCTCTTCCTACTCGGTAGCGACCACGGAAACATCGAAGACCTATCCACCTTCAGCCACACCAGCAACCCCGTTCCGCTCGTCGCCCTCGGCACTTTTGCCGAAAAATTCCAGACTTTGGAAACCCTTGCCGATGTGGTGCCCGCGATTCTCGGAAGCTTCTCCTGAAAAAAGTTGGTACACC
>WFRA01000412.1 GCA_015486775.1 Kiritimatiellales bacterium
TACTATGACTTGGCTATGATGACCCGTGATGAATCGACCAAAAGCGCGGCACTTTCTGATTTGGAACTACTCCATTCGGTGGTGGTGTTCAAGGCGAAGTTCTATCCAGCCTCGTGGGCAAGCTATGATTTGGCGAAGCCGGGAACATTTAAACTGCTACCGCCGAATCATAATTTTAAGAGCCTTTCCGAGGACTATAAGCAGATGCAGGTGATGTTCTATGGCGAGGTTCCTGTGTTCGATGATCTAATGGAAACGCTCCAGAGGTTGGAAGATGAGATTAATGCACTGGAAGCGCCGATGGCGAATGATGAGGGATGAAGGAGCGTCTGCAACGAAGTGGCGGTTTTAGAAAACATTCCGAGTTGGTGTTCCAATGTTAGGAAAAGCAGGCAGGATGCCTGCGGTACGTTTTCCAATGCTTGGAAAGTAGAACGACCGTCCCGGTTGTTTAAGCAAGTGGGACGCATGCTCTACGTTGACGAAGAAGATTTGAAATGGAACGACCCTGCTTTGGGAATTTTCGTGTATTTCGTGGTTAACCCTCGGCAGGGAGAGAAAAGAGCATGAAACTAGGCTTGCGAATCGATGTGGATACCTATCGGGGCACGAAACTCGGGGTTCCGGCGCTATGCGATAGCTTGGCGAAGCAGGGCGTGAAGGGTTCGTTCTTTTTCTCGGTCGGGCCGGACAATATGGGTCGGCACCTCTGGCGGCTGCTCAAGCCGGCCTTCCTGCTCAAGATGCTGCGGAGCAACGCCGCGAGCCTCTATGGTTGGGATATCCTGCTGCGCGGCACCTTTTTCCCGGGTCCAACCATTGGAAAAAAGTGCGCGGATGAAATCGGAAGGGCAGGGGAGGAGGGACACGAGATTGGACTGCACGCCTGGGATCACCACGCTTGGCAGGCAAAGATCGACCGGATGGACGACGAGGCCATTTTCCAGCATTTGGAAAAAGGCGTGAACCTGCTCACACAAATCTGCGGTACAGTGCCCACCTGCTCGGCAACCCCCGGCTGGAAAACGACCGACGCAGTGCTGCGCCAGAAGGAGCGTTTTCCTTTTCGATATAACTCCGACTGCCGAGGCTCGTCCATTTTTCTTCCAACCCTTGGAAGTGAAAACCTGAGCCAGCCCCAGATTCCGGTCACCCTGCCGACCTACGACGAGATTATTGGCCAAAATGGAATTACGAATGAAAACTACAACGACCATCTACTCTCGCTCATTCAGCCGGATCGACTCAATGTGCTGACCATCCACGCCGAGGTGGAGGGGATTGTTTGCCGCGATCTGTTTGATGCTTTTTTGCAAAAAGCGGCGGAGCGAGGCATCGAGATTGTGCCCGCCGGAAGTTTGCTGGGAGAGGGAACCCTTCCCGCCGACCGGATTGTCCCGCACGAGCTCCCCGGCCGCGAGGGGTGGATTGCTTTCCAGGAGTCAGAGAGCCAGTTTTTAGGATGAATCCACGAACCAAGGAACCGCGTCAGATGGGAACTCCCCCCGCCACGTAGACCGTCCCTTTGGACGTGCCTCCCGTGATTGGGTTGTCGAACTCGACGGTATGCGCTTTGGCATGGGCAAATACGCTTTCGAGCCGCTCGGCAAAGAATGCCTCCGGCTCGCCATCGGCCCAGAGAGCGAATATCCCGCCCGGCTTCAAGTGTAAGGCGAGCTCGTTCAATCCTTCCTCCGTGTAGAAATGGGCGTTGCTTTGGTGCAGTACGTTGGTGGGGGTATGGTCTATGTCCAAAAGGATGGCATCGTGTTTCTGAGTCGGTGCTTCGCGCATGAGGGCAAAAAAGTCGGCTTGCAGGATCTGGCAACGGGGATTGTCCGTCAGCGTTCTGCCCAGAGGAACAAGTCCGGTTCGGTGCCATTCGATCACCCCTTCGAGGTATTCCACCACAACAAGCGAATCCACCCGAGGATCTTCCAGTGCCGCCACCGCCGTATATCCCAGCCCCAGGCCACCCACCACGACATCAATCCTCTCGGCCGCCAAGGCACCCAGCCCCAGTTGCGCCAGTTGCGATTCCGCTTCGTGGAAAAGGCTTGTCATGAGAAAATCTTCGCCCAGCTTTACCTCGTAGATGTCGCGTTCTCCGAATTGGGGCATGCGGCGGCGCCGTAGCATCAGGTTTCCGATCGGGGTGGGGCGAAAGTCCAGTTCCTCAAAATTCAAACTCATGTCGAGCATGGTGCGCCAAACCTCTTGTTCCGTCAAACCGGATTTTTGCAGACCCTCAAAGGGGAACTGTTTCGGAGCCCTCTTCGCTGTCGCCTCGTTCGGAGAAGTGCTGGCAGCTGTCGGTGGCCTGCACCTCCTTTTTGTGGACGGCGCAGAACTGGGTGAAGGGGTTGACAATATAGCTGGCGCAGTGGCGGCAGAGCCGCCGGTTTTCGCCTTCGTCGAAGAGCTCGACCTTGGCGGAGCGGTCGGCCTCGGTGAAGATCCGGGGTTCTGCGGACTTGGCCTTGAAGGGGACTTCGGCTTCGGAGGCGTATTCATGGCCGCAGGAGGAGCAGGTGAGCTTTTCGCCGGTCTTGGCAAAGCCGTCGTAGAGCGCCTCGCGCCGGAGCAGGGTGTCCGCCCCGCACTTTTTGCATATGATTTCCACCGCGTTCATGGTGCATAACGGGTAGGGTGAAAGGCGCGCAAATGCAAGGATATTCTCTTTTTCCCCGCGCTGCGGAAAGAAGGTGCGGGTTTGGGATGGATGTGCGGGGCAACTCGCATTATCTTTCCACGCAATACGCAATACGCAATACGCAGTACGAAATACGCAATACGAATCACGCATGGAAAAATATCGGACAGCCTTGGTTCTGGGAGCGGGCCGCAGCGGCCGGGCGGCGGAGCGCCTGCTGCTTGCGGAGGGCTGCGCCGCGACCGTGCTGGCGGAGGAGACCGGCACTCTGGATGATTTGTTCCGGACGCTGGAAAGCCAGCCGTTCGAGGTTTGTATCGCCAGTCCGGGGTTTGCGCTTTCCCATCCCTGGATGGAGGCGGTGCGGTCGGCGGGGGTGCCGCTACTTTCGGAGCTGGAGCTGGGCTGGTCGCGGCATCCGGGCAGGACGGTGGCGGTTACGGGGTCGAACGGCAAGAGCACGGCGGTGAAGTGGATTCGCGACATGCTGCGGCTTGCGGGGCGGCGGGCGGCGATCGGCGGAAACTACGGCATTCCCGCCTGCGAGGTGGTGATGGAAAACCGCGGACTCGACTGGCTGGTGCTGGAGGTCAGTTCGTTCCAGCTCGAGACCGTCCGCGATTTCCAGCCCGAGGTGGCGGTGCTGCTGAATGTCTTGCCGAACCACCTGGACCGCCACGGGAGCATGGATGCCTATCGCCGCATCAAGGAGCGCATCTTCGGCTCTGCGCCCGGCGGGGCGTGCATCGTTCCTTTTGACCTAGTACCGGAGTTGGAGGCGGAGCGCGGATGGATCACCTTCGGAGCAAGCCCGGAGGCCGACTATTTCTTCAAAAACGGCCAGATTTTTCAAGGGTTGGACGCGGTGGCGGATCTTTCGGGAACGCTGTTTGATTCTCCAATCCTTGGAAGCTGCACCGGGGCGGCGGGGTTGGCGGTGGCCAGAGCCTGTGGTGTTCCGTTTTCGGCGGCGGAGGAGGCTGCCCGGCGATTCAAACCGCTTCCGCACCGGCTCGAAAGGGTGGGGGAGCTCAACGGCGTGGCGTATGTCGACGACTCGAAAGCCACCAACCTTTCCGCGCTGGCCGCGGCGCTGGGCGCCTGTGCCCCGGGCGTCCATCTGATCGCGGGAGGGGTGCCGAAGGAGTCCGACTTCACTTTTATTGAAGAAATACTGGCGGAACGGGCGGCGAGCATATACCTTATTGGCCAAGTTTCCCGAGCGATGTACCAAGCTTGGAACGGGGTTTGCCGGTGCGTGGAGTGCGGTACGCTGGAAACGGCGTTTGAAACCGCCCGAAACGCTGCCAAACCGGGGGAGACCGTGTTGCTTTCCCCGGGGTGCGCCAGCTTCGACCAGTTCAAGGGCTTCGAGGAACGCGGCGCGCGTTTTGCGGCGCTTTTCCGGGGTCTGGCGCGGGGGAGCGCGGGCGCTTCGTGAAGGCGCGGTGTACAGGTGATGGATTTTAGCTGAATAAGGAGTTTTGCTATGAAGATGGGATCGGTAGTTGTTGGTTTGCGCATCGTTGCTGTGTGCGTATTGGTTTTGACGCAGGGTTGTGTGACCACCGAGTCGCAAGGAAGCGGGCGCGGAGCGGGCGCGCGCCGCAAGGGGCCGTGGCGGCACGAGCACAAGGGCAAGAGCAACCAGCAGGTGGCCGCCCGGCAGAACGCCTACCCCGAGGCCAACGTCAACTCGGCGAACGATTCCATCGAGGAGTCGGTGATCATCGAGAGCTCCAGCACGCCGGAGCCGGTCTACGTCGCGCCGGTGGCCACCCCCGCCCCCCGCTCGGATGTCTACATCGTGCAGAAGGGCGACATCCTCTCGAAGATCGCCGTCCGGTTCGACACGACGACGAAGACGCTTGTTTCGATGAACAACCTCTCGAATCCGGATGTGCTCTATGTCGGGCAGGAGCTGCGGGTTCCCGCCGGTTCCGGTAGCGCCACCTATTCCGCCCCGGCCGCCAAAAGCCCTTCCGTGAAGAAGGGCGGTAAATACGTGATCCAGAAAGGCGACAGCCTCTCCGCGATCGCCGTGGCCGCCGGCGTGAGCATCAACGACCTGCGCTCGCTCAACAACATCCAGGGCGACAAGATTTTTGCCGGCGAGACCCTCTATATTCCAAGCTATGGAAAGGTGCCTTCGACTCGCCGCGCTCCCGCCCCGACGAAAAAGGCCGAACCCGCGCCTCCGGTTGAACCCGCGCCTTCCGCGGCGGCTCCCGCACCGGCTCCCATGGCGGCGGCACCGGTGGCCGAGCCGGTCGATTCCATGTCCGTCGACGCGGTCATGGACCACATTGTCTATCCCGGTGAATCGCTCGACGACATCTCGCGCCAGTATGGCGTGAGCAAGAGCGAGATCATGCGCATGAACAACATTTCCGACGAGTCCGCGATCAAGGAAGGCCAGCGCCTGCGGATCCCGATTGCGGAATAGGCCGGAAGGACGGGTACCGATGCGCAGGGTTCTGTCGCTATTCATCGGCATTGTGCTGGTGCTCGTCACACTCGGCATCCTGATTCTGGCCAGCGCCAGCTCGGCCAAATACAGCGATGCCTCATACTTTGTGAGGCACCAGCTTGTCTGGCTGTTGGTTGCCTTTTCTTTGGCTTTTGTGGCCGCTCGGTTCGACTACCGTTTCTATCAAAAGCTCGCGATCCCTTTGGCGGCGGTCTCTGTTTTCATGCTGATTCTCGTGCGCATTCCCGGCATCGGGCACGAGATCAACGGCAGCTGGCGGTGGTTGCGCATCGGGCCGCTCACAGTCCAGCCGTCGGAAATCTCCAAGCTTGCCGTCATCATGCTCTTTTCCTGGTGGCTTGCACGCAGCCAGCGGCGGATCGACGAACTCAAGCGCGGCATCTTCATCCCTTTCGGCCTGCTCGCCTGCTTTGTGCTGCCCATCGTCGCCGAGCCGGATTTCGGCACCACCATGCTGATCTCCTCCGTGGCGGTCTTCATGATGTATCTCGGAGGTGTAGCCATCGTACCACTACTGGCCACCGGCCTGCTCGGCCTGCTGGGCGTGGCGCTGTTGATCTTTCAGAACCCGGAACGCATGAGCCGCATTTTTGCCTTCCTCGATCCGCAGAAGTACGAACAGGACAAGGCTTGGCAGCTGATCAATTCGCTACGTGCCTTCGCAAACGGTGGCCGCAACGGATGGTGGGGGCAGGGCTTCGGTAACAGCATGCAGAAATACCACTACCTGCCCGAGGCGCACACCGACTTTATCTTTCCAATCATTGGAGAGGAGCTCGGCCTGATCGTTGCCCTCGGGGTGCTGGCTTTGTATCTGACGCTTTTTGTGCTCGGCCTGCGGATTGCGCTCAATGCACGCGACGACTTTGGCCGCTTTATGGCGCTGGGCATCACGCTCATGATCACCATGCAGGCCCTGATCAACTTTGCGGTGGTTACCGGATGCGTTCCCACAAAGGGGCTGGCGTTGCCCTTCATCAGCTACGGGGGGTCAAGCCTGGTTGTTTCCTGCGTGATGGTGGGCATTCTAGTGAACATTGCCCAATCGGCGATGCACCCCCCCTCCGCTGCATCGCGCAACCCCTTCAAGGATCGGGCCAGAAAGGTTTGATCCAACCGTCGGGGTCCCCGTCCTTTCCCTTTCCACGGAAAAAGCTGTTTCCCCCACACGTTTAAACGTGTGGGGGATTTGAGCCTAAAAAATGCAGTTGAACTTTCCTGATGTGTGGTTCAAATGAGCAAAAGCTGGGTTCCATCAGAGACCGGTAGCGGATGAACGTCTTGCAAGAAATTTCGGTAGGCTTTTTTAGCACATAGACCCATTTCATGACGGATTCTTTTGGCTAGCACCTGCC